>NZ_LWLC01000034.1:0-36229 GCF_001905065.1 Saccharothrix sp. CB00851 | reverse complement strand
ATCCTTCCCTGTGCGGCTGCCGTCCGGCGAGCGGTACTGGACGGTGCTCGACTCGAGTTATCGGCCGGTGGCCGTGGCCGACGAGTGGCTGTTGCACGTACGACTGGGGCAGGACCGGGCGGAGAGCACCACGCAGGCGTACGCGACATCCCTGTCGCTGCTGTGGGAGTGGTGCGCTGCCACCGGCCGGGACTGGCGGGCGGCGCCGGGCGAGCTGGGCAGGTTCGTGTTCTGGCTTCGGTACTACGACTCGGACGGCGAGCCGGGGGCACCGCGACGGGTCGTCCGCAACGCGGGCCGGGTCAACTCGGTGATGGCGGCGGTGCGCGAGTTCTTTCGGCACGCGGTCGCTGTCGGGGCGGTGGACGGGCGGGTGTTGGACGCCTTGTTCGACGTGGTGGACGACATCGGCCTGCCGGCGGAGGTGCGGGGCGATCGGCCGACGGGGTTGCGCAGCCGACCTCGCCATCGGCTCTGCGAGCCGGAACGCGTGGTCGACGCCGCTGCCGATGAGGAGGTGCTGGCGCTGGTGCGGGCGTGCCGCAGCGCACGGGACCGGTTCATTGTGCTGGCGCTGTGGCGGATCGGTAACCGGCGCGGTGAGCTGGCCGGGCTGCGGTTGCAGGACGTGCACTTTGTGCCCCACGCGAGCAGGCTGGGTTGCCGAGTTCGGGGTGAGCATGTGCACGTCCGGCGCCGGGACAACCCGAATGGGGCGATGGCGAAGTCGCGCAGGTCGCGGGTGGTGCCGGCGGACTGGTTGTTGGTGCAGGCCTATGACCAGTACCTGTTGGAGCGCAACGCGTGTCTTCCCGCGCGGCCGTGCGATTTCTTGCTGGTGAACCTGTTCCGCGGCCAGATCGGGGCGCCGATGCGCCCGGCCGCGCTCAACGAGTTGTTCGCCGCGTTGTCCCGCCGGGCCGGTCTGTCGCGCGTGATCCGCCCGCACATGCTGCGGCACGGGTTCGCCACGAACGTGGTCGCCGCTGGGGCGACGCTGGACGAGTTGAAGGAACTGCTCGGGCATGTCTCGTTCACCTCCAGCGAGGTCTACATACATCCGGATCGCGAACGGCTGCGTGACGCGGTGGACCGGGTTGGTTCCCCACGCCCGGCGGGCGGGTGAGAGATGGTGGTCTCGGGTGCCGCGAGCACCGCACCGCTGCCGGGCATCGGCGGCGGGCCGGTCGAGGAGCTGCGGTTGTTGCTGCGGCAGGGCTTTCTGGCTCGGGCCGGGTGGGACAGCGACATCGGGGTGCTGGTTCCGGACCGCGACGACGCGCTGCTCGGGTTGCGGGAGTGCGCGGTGGTGGACTGCCAGGCCGCGACCCGCGCCGGCTGGGCCGAGCTGTGCTCTGTCTGCTGGAAACGGCACAAGGCCACCGGCCTCACGCTGGAGCAGTTCGCGGCCATCCCGTCGGGCAAGGCCAGCCACGGCGAGCGGCCGTGCCGGGTGACCGGCTGCCCACGCCCGTCGCGGGTGCGGGAACGGCTCTGCGGCACGCATGCCTGGCAGCGCAAGCAACACCCCGGCCTCGCTCTGGAGGTGTGGCTGGCGCGGCCGGAAGTCGTGCCCTTGTCCTCCTACGGGGACTGCCGGGTGCCGGCCTGCATCCGTCGCGCCGATGACCAGGTCGGGTTGTGCAAGCCACACGTCAAGCAGTGGCGTAAGCACCAGCGCGGCGATCCTGACACGGACCTGGATACCTGGTGCCGGCACTCGATGCCGGTCGCACTCGGCCACGTCGTCGTCCTCAAAGGACTTCCGGAGCAGGTACAGGCGGAGTTGCTGGTCGGTCTGCAGCGCCGCACCGACGCTGGTCTGCGCACACTGCCGACCACGATCCGCTACCTGGTTAAGCTCGCGCACGCCCACCAAGTCGGCAGCGTTTTCGATCTCGCCGGGGTGCGCAGCAGCGACATCCGCCACGACGCGGGCGTCCTGCTCCGCTCCCTGCTGAGCGAGCTGCGCTGCGCCACCTCGGACCCGGAACGCGAACGTGCCAAGGACATCTGGCAGCTGGTGGTGTTCGGGCTGCCCGGCACCCTGGACTTCACCGGCATCAGCCAGGAGTGGCTGCGCGCGGCTATCAAACAGTGGGCCGCCGAGGACCTGCCGCTGCATCGGGGTCGGCAGGCCGCCGCCACGTCGCGCGACACCATCAATGCCGCCACTCGTCTGTCGGAAAGCCTGCAGCTGTCGCGCGACGACCACGGTGTCGACGCCGCCGTGCTGGGCCGAGCGGACATCGTCACGTTCACCAACCGGCTGGCTTATCACCGCCGCACCGGCACGATCAGCGAGAAGACCCAGCTGAATACGTTGCGGCGGGTCCGCCGGCTGCTGGAAGACCTGCGGGCACTGGGCATGACCGGCCACGGGAACCCGCCGCCGGTCTGCCTGGGGAGTTCGCCCTGCGCCGCGGTGACGTCCCACGGGAAGACGACCGTGAGCAGCGCGGCCGGGATCTGCCGCCCACGGTGCTGGCCGTGATCACCGAGCACCTGAACCTGCTCGAGTCCCGCAGTGGCCTGTCCGAGCGGCGGATCACCGAGTTGCTCATCGATACCGGCCGCCGCCCCGACGAAGCCTGCGCGCTGGCCTGGGACTGCCTGCAGCGTGAGCATGACGGCAAGCCCACGCTGATCTACTCCGACTCCAAGAACAACCGGCCCGGCCATCGGTTGCCGATCGCGGAGGACACCGCGACACTGCTGCTCGCCCAGCAGGCAGCGGTCCGCGACCAGTTCCCCGACACACCGATCGATGAGCTGACGCTGTTCCCGCGGGACAAGGGCAATACCGACGGCACCAAGCCGATCCCGGTGTCCAGCTACACCAACGCTCACCGCGCCTTCATCGACGCCATCGCGCACCTGCTGCTCGGGCCGGACGGGCAGCCCTACGATCCCGTGGCCGTGGTGCCTTACGCCTACCGGCACACCTACGCCCAGCGCCACGCTGACGAAGGCGTCAACCCCGACGTGCTGCGCGAACTGCTCGGACATCGCTCGACTGGAACCACGGCCGGCTACTACCGGGTGACCGAGAAGCGGGTCCGCGCCGCGGTGGACCGGGTCAGCGCCCACCAGGTCGACGGCCACGGCCGCCGCGTGTTCGGGCAACTCAGCGGCCTGCTCGCCCACGAGCACGCCCGGATCCGCGTCGGGCAGGTCGCGGTCCCGTTCGGCATCTGCACCGAGCCGTCCAACGTCAAGGCCGGCGGACAGTCCTGCCCCTACAAGTTCACCTGCCTGGGCTGCGGGCACTTCCGCAGCGACCCGTCCTACCTGCCCGAGCTCAAGTCCTACCTGCAACAGCTGCTGGCCGACCAGGAACGACTCCAGGCCGCCACCGACATCGAGGACTGGGCCCGCGCCAAGCTGGCCCCGCCCGACGAGGAGATCACCACCCTGCGGCAACTCATCCGCCGCATCGAAACTGATCTCGACACCCTCACCGAGCAGGACCGCACCCAGATCGCCGAGGCGATCAACGTGATCCGCAAGACCAGGCAGACGGTCGCCCTCGGCATGCCCAGCATCCGCCCACCCACAGCACCGGCCCGGTGAGCACACCATGACCGAACCCGCGGCAACCGGCACCCTCACCGCCTTGGCCAAGGCCCGCCGACGCGACGTCGACCATCGCCAGCAGCGAGTACGGCAGGCACTGGCCGACATGACCGGCGACGGGTCGGAGATCACCATCTCCTCCGTCGCCGCGCGAGCACGGGTGCACCGCTCGTTCATCCACCGCCACCCCGACCTGCACGCCGCCGTGCTGGCCGCCGCCAGCCAGGCACTCACCACCCCGTCACCCGCCTCGACGGTGATCAGCCACCGTTCGGTGCTGGCCGAGAACGCCAACCTGCACGCCCAGAACCACCGGCAGGCACGACACATCCGCGACCTGGAAGACCGGCTCTCCGAACTGCTCGGCCAGCAGGCGTTCGAACGCAGCGGACTCGGCGCGGCCACCAGCACCGCCGCCCTGCAGGCCGAGATCGACCAGCAACGCCAGATCGTCCTCGACCTCACCCGCGCACTCGAAGAACGCGACGAAGAACTCGCAGCCGCCCGCGAAACCAACCGGCGACTGATGACCGAACTCAACCGAATATCCGCTGCCCCGAGCGCGCCCGAGGGCGCAGACTTACCATCGTGAACACGCTGTCGACGAAGACCCTCGGCCACCTCATTCAGCTGGCCGTGACCATGAGCAAGTCCGACATCCGCGATCTGCTCATGCAGTCTGGTGTCTACGACGCCACCGGCATCGACACCGCAGAACTGGTCGATCGCGGGATGGCGAGTCCGAACAAGAATGAGACTCTGCGAAACCCGCTGTTGAAGGCTCGCGACATGGCTAAACGCGGCAACCGCGAGGCTCATGACGCCCTGCTGGCGATAGTTCAGCTCGCTGCGGAACGGATCGCTGCTGGGTATCACAGAGACGTGGTGGCCAAGTTGTCCGCACTGCGGGAGGCGCTGCTGGGCGACGGCTACGAGCTTCGCGTGATTGAAACGAGCCGTGACTGGGACCTCGGCGGCACCTACGAGATCCAGCTCTTGCCAGTTGATCCAGACGCG
This sequence comes from Saccharothrix sp. CB00851, assembly GCF_001905065.1. Lineage (NCBI taxonomy): Bacteria > Bacillati > Actinomycetota > Actinomycetes > Pseudonocardiales > Pseudonocardiaceae > Saccharothrix > Saccharothrix sp. CB00851. Next base: position 31,636 of record NZ_LWLC01000034.1, on the reverse strand, counting down.
ATTCCGATCAGCACCGAGATCACTGCGCTGGAGGCCGAATTGGACAGTCGCGGCTACTCCGAAGCGCGCGCGCACTACCGGTTGGCCGTCAAGCACTTCACCGAACAGGATTACCCATCGGCCAACAGCCAGCTTCGCAACATGATGGAAAGCCTGGTCGTCAATCTGGCCGTTGATCACACCAACTACACCGACACGAAGAAGGCGAACCAGGGAAACGACGCGATCAAGACTCTCTACACCCGAGGGACCCGGTCTCCTGCAATCATCGGGCAGCCGCTGCCCGAGTTCGACGGTGGCAGGATGCTGCACGGCATCTGGGAGACCTTGCATCCCAACGGCTCGCACCCAGGGCTGTCCGACGCCGACGAGGCGCGCTTGCGCATGCAGCTGTGCACCGGGCTCGCCCGATTCCTGCTCAAGCATTTCCCGGCAAAGCCCTGAGCTCGGCTGGGAACTCCAAACGAAGACGGTCGGGCTCATGCCGCCCACTCACCTTCAAGACCGAGGCCGGATACGGCGGCCAGGTCGGCCAGAAGCAAGCGAATCGCGTACACCGCCTGCTGCGGCACAACTCCGTTGCCCAGCGCGCGCAGCTGCGCAGTTCGCGGAATGTCCAGGCTGGACACGAAGCCGTCGTCCAAGCCCATCAGGAACTCAACGAAGCGTGCGGACAACACCGGCCGGCCATGCCGTCCAGGCTGGGTCGGGTGCGGCGCGGGCCTGCCCACGATGGCCTCCCACCGTCGGATCGCTGACTCGTACTCGCCCCAGTCGATCCGCTCGACATCGTCACCGTTCCCGGCTTCCGAGGTCACACCAGAGATCGCTGACAAACCCGTGCACGACACCTGTTGCACACGAACCGAAGGCCTGTCAGATGTCGATGAACTGCACGGACTCTGCGTTCGCCCACCTCGATCATTTTCGAGGCTGACAGAAAGGCCCATGAGGTGCTCGACGAAGGCGGGCGCAAGGACCGGGCGGCCGTGGTTGCCGGGCTGTGTCGGGTGTGGTGTCGGGCGGCCCAGCACCGCTTCCCAGCGGCGGATCGCCGCTTCGTAGACACCCCAGTTCACCGGTGCCGACTCGGCGCCGGATGCCCGACGCGTCGTGCTGTCCGGGTTGGGTACCGCTACGAGATGTCGTCGGTCTCGCTGCCGTTGACCCGGTGGTGCGCCGGCGGGGTGAGCAGGCGGATGACCGCCGAGGGCAGCATCAGGTCGCCCTTGGAGCCCCGCTGCGCCGGGCAGCCCTTCGTCCCGTCCGTCGCGCGTGGCGTCGGCAGGAACGCCTCGGGGTCCACCAGCGGGAGCACCTGCTGCGACAGCGGCGGCCGGAACCCCGCTCCCGCCCTGCGGCCCGCGGTTCCGGTGTCCGAGGCTCGCGGAGTCGGCAACAACCGAAGCCGATCCAGCAGTGATGGACCGCCCTGTCTGCTGGCGGCGCTGATGCCATTGGACGAGCCGTCGTGCGCGGTCGGCGTCGGCAGCATCTCCGCCTCGTCGACCGTGGCCGGGCTCGCGCAGCCAGGCGAGCAGGAACACCCGCTCGCGGCGGTGCGCGGCTCCGACGTCGGCGGCGCGGACGCTACGCCAGAGCGCGTCATACCCCGCTTCGGCCAGGTCGCCGAGTACACGGTGGAGTCCTCCGTTGCGCCAGCGAAGAGCGGCGACGTTCTCCACCACGATGAGCGCGGGTCGTAGTACGCGAAGGCCCGCCACAATGTCGGCCCACAGCCCACTGCGGACTCCTTTCTCGATGCCCGCGCGCTTCCCGGCGGCGGAGATGTCTTGGCAGGGGAACCCCGCGACGAGCACGTCGACCGGTTCTACGGCGGCCCAGTCGATGTGTCGCAGGTCGCCGAGGTTCGGGATGCCCGGTGTCCGGGCGTCGAGGATCTGAGCGATGTGTGGGTCGGGGTCGGCGACCCAGGCGATCCGGCCGCCGCCGAGAGCGGCTAGCACTCCGAGGTCCAGGCCGCCGTAGCCGGTGCATAGCGAGCCCACGACCGGAGCAGGTCCGGTGACAGGGCGGGTCCGCCGTCCCGGCCCCGGCGTCACCGCCGGGGCCGGGACGAGCGTGAGCGGACTGGCCGTCCGCTCGCGGCGTGAGCGCGGCGAACGGCGTGTCATGCCGCCTGGCCTCGCTCGGCCGCACTGCTACGCGCGGCACCCGCGGACCGCCGCGAGCGGTACTGCACGAGGTCCACCACGTCCCCCGCCGAAGTACCGGCCGCAGTGCCGCCGGCGGACTTGTGCAGGGCGGTGCGGAATACGAGGACGTCCTCGTGGGCGATCAGGTGCAGCGGCAGTCCGGCCTCCCGCTGCTTGCGGATGAAGTCGCGTTGGAAGAACGACCCGCGGGCCACGAGGTCGGTCTCGGCGGCACGGGCGAGCAGCGCGACATTGCGCTCAACCGGGATCAGGCCGGCCGCGCGACCGCACGCGAGGATCTGCGAGGGCAGGTCGATCAGCTCGGCGTGCTCGCGCCACGGCCGGATGGTGATCGCGATGTGCCCACCGGGCTTCAGGAAGGTGCGCAGCGCCGCGAGGATCCGGGTGAACCCGGCCAGCAGCCGGTGGTGGCCGATGTTGGCGAGGTTGCCGCGGTCGAGGGTGTTGCCATAGAGGTGGTGGTACTTCTGCACCCCCGCGCCGGGCGCGACCGACACCTGCCCGTGGGTCGAGGGACCGTAGGGCGGGGAGGTCACCACGAGCGCCGCCTGGCCGACGTACTCGGGCGGCAGCAGCGTCACGAGCTGGCGGGCGTCGCCGTGGAACACCCGCGCGTCGATCCCCTTTTCACCGCCGACGCCCTGCTCCCGCGCGACGTCGAGATTCGCGTTCGCAACCTCGACCCAGTGGGGTTCGTACTCCACGCCGACGGCGCGGCGACCGAGCCGGACAGCTTCGACGAGGGTGGTGCCGATGCCGCACATCGGGTCGAGCACCAGCTCGCCGGGCTTGGTGTAGTGGGTGACGGCGTGGCGGACGACCTCGGGCAGCATCTTGGCCGGATGCGCGGTCGACTCGGGCGTGTACTTGTTCTTGCGCTGGGCGGCCGGCGACGTCTGCGCGGTCGTCCACACCGACACCGCGGGCGGCTCCGCGCCGTCCTTCCGCTCACCGCTGTCCACAGAGTTGTCCACAGCGGTGGGCGGGGTGTCGAGCGCGGCGATGAGCGCGTGCGGGATGCGCTGGGTCGGCTCGTCGCCGACCGCTGCGGCGGTGGTCGCGGAGGGCTCAGTGGTGGGCTGGTGGGTGGCGTCGTGCGTCACGGGAGTGCCTTCCTGGCGGTGCAGTCCGGGGTGGGCGAGGGCGTCGTTCGGCGCGGGGTTGGTCCCGAGGTTCATCGGAGGTCTCCGGGCTGCGAGACCGCATCCGCAGGCGCACTCGGCGACGCCGGGGATGTCGGCTGGTGGTCGTGCGGCTGAGCGAAGACGAGGACGTCGGAGTGGATGCGCCGATGCGGCGCGGGCAGCCCGCGCACCGAGGCGCGGTGACGCGCACGTGCGTCACCGTCGTCCGTGTCGCGGTCGCCGTGGACTCTGTCGGAGTGGGGGTCGGAGTGGGCGTCGGCGAGGTGGAAACGGCCGTCGCGGACGGGCGTGTGCAGGGCGACGATGTGCTGGAGGTAGAGCAGGTCGGCGTTCTGTCCTGCGGTCACCACCGCGCCCGTCGGGTCGGTCAGCTCGCCCGACGTCCAGTCACAATGAGTGAGTACGACTAGGACGCCGCCGACCCGGAGACGCCGTGCCGCGTAGAGCGCGATGAGGTCGGCGGTGATGCCGGGACCGCGGTCGCCGGAGCGGTGCGGCGGCAGGCTGGTGACGATCAAGTCGGCGCTGTCCACGCGTTCGGTCACCGCGTCCGGGAAGGGCACCTCGACGGCGACTTCCGGTGCCGTGGGGATGGTCGCGGGAGCCGGACCCACCCCGCCGACGAGGTCGGCCCAGAACGGGCGGGACGCCGGGCCGGTCGACGTCGCGTCGACCGGGACTCGCTCGACGCGCGCGGCTCGGTCGAGGCGTTCGACGGCGGCGATGGCGTCGGCCAGTTCGGGGTCGGGCTCGGTTCCGGGGGCGTGGTCGATGACGCCGTCGGCACCGACCACGCCGAGCGTCGGGCGGGTGCGGTCGGAGGTCGACCAGTCCAGCAGCACGACTCGTTCGGCGGGCTTGCTGAACGAGGTGACGATCCGCTCGACGAGGGCCGCGGGCCACGTGGCGTCGAGGTCGATCGGTGCTGAGCCGGCAGTCCAGACGGTCGCCGGGGTCGGGGTCGAGGCCGACCCGCGCGAGCGCGAGCGGCCGGTGCCCGCCGTGGACTTCGCGGGCTTGCCGGGGCTGACGCGGGTGGTGGTCGGCGCGGTCGGCCAGGGTCGGCGGTCGCCGCCCCGGTGCCCGCCGGGGCGGGCCGGAGCCGGGTGGGTGGAGTCGGCGCGCCGTCGGGGCGAGCGGCGGGCAGAGCTGTCGGACTGGGTCACGGGTGTCCCTTCGCCAGGCTGGGTGCGCCTGTCGGTGTGAGGCGCTGATGACACCCCTGAACTCCGAAATACAGCCCCTTTGGGGACACGCCTCCGTCACTTTTCTCAACCGACTTTCATGGGCCGCGAATAGTCGGGAAAGGTTCACGCGCGCGTGTCCGCGCAGAGGGAGGCGGCGAGTCCAGAAGAAGGGGCCGTGCGCTTTTTCCGATCCTGGCGGAGATCGCGGGCACTCCGGCCGGTCGCAGCGCGTGACGGCGCGCTCACGGCTATGACCGAACTGGTACCGAACTAGTACCGGGAACCGGTTTTGCCAGCTAGAAGGATATTACCGGGCAAGTCGCTTTGATCTTGATTTCACGTGCTCGGTGATCGACAAAGACGGTCACAGTGGATCTTGTGACACCTGTGTCGCGGGCGCGATGATCGCCGGTACCTCTGCGGTACTAGTTCGGTACCAGTTTGGTTATCGGTTGGTACTACCCACCGTGGCGTCCTGGGCAAGTCGTTGATTCCGACTTGCTTTCGGGAGCCATTCCATGAGTTCACGTGAGGCTATTCCGCGCTCCGGTTTCGAGCGCGACTCCATGCCGCTGGACGCGGCGCGGTCGGCGTTCGAGTGGCTGGTCGCCGGACCGAATCCGGTGTCGGTGGACGGCCGGTTGTTCCCCGGTCTTCCGGCGCGCCGGGTGCCGCTGAACGAGCTACGCGACCGGCTGCTGCGCCGTCGCTGTCCGCAGACGCTGCGGGACGCGGCGTGGGCACACCTGGTCCTGCTCGCCCGCACCGAAGGCGGCGCCTGGACCGTCGGCGCGGTCGGTGTCGCGCTGCCCGCGCTGACCTCCATCGCCGCCACCTTGTCGGCGAAGTTCGCCGGTGACCCGAGCGACATCCACGCTGCGGTGCTCGCCGGTTTCGTCGCCGAGCTCGGCGAGATCGACCTGCGCCGTCCGCGCGTCATGTTGCGTCTGCGGTGGGCCGCCTACCGCGCCGGCCACACCGCCGTGCGCGAGGCGCTGGACGCTCCGGTGCCCTCGGGACACGGGTTCCGCTCGACGATGCCGCCGCCCCCGTGGGGCCATCCCGACTTCGTCCTCGCCCGCGCCGTGGCCGAGCACGCAATCACCTCCACCGAGGCCGAACTCATCGGCTCCACCCGGCTGGAAGGTGTGCCGCTGGCCGACGCCGCGGCCGAACGCAACCTCTCCTACCAAGCGGCGAAGAAGGCGCGCCAACGCGCCGAGCACCGCCTGGTCGCCTACCTGCTCGACGACACCACCGACACCCCGCACTCCGGTCCGCGCGAGGGCGACGTGGCGACCCAGGTGGCCGACGCGGTGACCATCACCGCCGCCGCCCAGCACTCGACCGCCACTGCCTCGCCGTCACGCAATGTCACTGATCTGGCGACGCGCACGGCGAAGAAAGTCGGCGACCGCGTGTCCCCGCAGGGCCGATTTTCCGGAGTTCAGGGGTGCGGGAGGAAACCAGCCACCCCCGCGCACACCACCTCTTCGCCCACGCCGCCGCGCGAGTCCACACAGCACTCGGCACAGCGGCCGTCGGGCACGACTCCGGGAGTGTCGCGATGCGCCTGACTCGTACCCCTGTTCGCCCTCACAACCCCCGCCGGCCCGGTGACAACCGGCCTCACCGCGGACCTGTTGTCGGTCGTCGCAAGGCGACCTCGCGGGCCCACACACCGACGTGCGCGGGCCCTCAGCGGCCAGCCCACGACGGCGATACACCTCCGACCTCTGGAGAGCGTAGCGACCGTCGCCGCAGCATCCGCCGACGTGTGTTGCTGGTCGCCGAACTGGTCGTGGTGGCGCTGCTGGCCTCCGGCGCGACGGCGCACGCCGACACGGTGGTCGTCGCGATCGCGGGCAGCGTCGACGAGGTCCTGACCAACATCCGCAACTGGCTGATGGGCATCCTCGCCGGGCTGGCGACGGTGTTTCTCACCATCGGGGGCGTCCGCCGCGTGTTCGGCGGCGGTGACCCCGGCGAGCAGGAGAAGGCCAAGGAGTGCTTCAAGGCGGCCGGGATCGGCTACGCCCTGGCCGCTCTCGCTCCACTGGTCGTCACCGTGCTCAAGGGCATCGTGGGGGCCTGACCGATGCGCCCGCCGAACAGGCCGGTCAGGTCTGCCCCACGCCGCACATCGGTCGGCCCTACCGTCGGCTCGCTGCACGCCACTACGCCCACCGCGCGACGCGGGTCGGTGTCGGCGGACCGCCGGGAGATGCTCGCGCCTCCGGCCGCGAGCTCCCGGCGGTCCCGCCGGACCGGGCGACTCCTCCGGTTCACGCGGAGCCGGGCACTGGTGGCGTTGGCGGTGAGCCTGGTCGTCCTGTTGGGCGGCACCCTCGCCTCGGCGGCGTTCGCTCCGGACTCGGGTACACCGGTGGCCCCGGCTGCTGCCGCGCAACCCGCACCGCCGACCAACCAGTTGCCGGTCCCGATCCCGACGGTCGATCCGGACCCTTGTGGTCCGGGCTCGCCGCCGCTGCCGATCTGCACGCTGCCCACGCCGACGACGACCACTCCAACCAAGCCGCCGTGCACCGGCGAGGGCTGCATCCCGCAGCCCGGTGCCACCACGACACCGCCGACCAACCCCGGCACGGGGCAGCCCGGACAGGGTGAGGAGCCCGAGGACGAGTGCGGGATCTCCGACATCGGTGCCTGCATCACCGAGGCCATCAACGCCTTCTTTCGGGGCATCGTCACCGAGGCACTCAACCCGCTACTGGACCTGCTGTCCAAGACGCTGTTGACCACGCCGATGCCGGACTCGCTGCCGCGCGTGGGCGAGCTGTGGGACAACTCCTGGCAGATCCTGCTCGTCTCCTACGGCCTGCTCGTACTCATCGCCGGAGTCATCGCGATGGGCTACCAGACCGTCCAGACCCGACACTCCATCAAGGAACTCGCGCCGCGCCTGGTGGTCGGGTTCCTGGCCGGCGCCTTGAGCTTGTGGGTAGCGACCAAGGGCATCCAGATCGCCAACGCACTCGTCGCGGCGATCATGGGCGGCGGGGTCGACGCGAACTCTGCGGGCGAGACGCTGCGCAACCTCGTGCTGGGCAGTCTCAACGGCGGCATCTGGATCATCTTCATCGGCATCTTCCTTGCCGGGATGCTCGTCGCGCTGCTCATCACCTACGTGGTGCGGGTCGCGCTGACCATCATCCTCATCGCCGGGGCGCCGCTGGCGCTGATGTTCCACGCCCTGCCCCAGACCGAGGGCATCGCCTACTGGTGGTGGAAAGCCTACGGCGGCTGCCTCGCCATCCAGCTCGGCCAGAGCCTGACCCTGATCACCGCGATGAAGGTGTTCCTCGCCCCCGGCGGGTTCACCATCTTCGGCCCGACCATGTCCGGGTTGGTCAACCTCCTGGTCGCGCTCGCGCTGATGTACATCCTGTTCAAGATCCCGTTCTGGGTGCTGTCGTCGGTGCGCGGCGGTAGCGGCCGGAGTGGTCTGATCGGGTCGCTGGTCAAGGGCTTCCTCGCCTACAAGACCTTCGGTTTGCTGGGCGGTGGCGGCGGGGGCAAGAGCCCGAAGCCTCGTCCCTCGGGCGGCGGCCGGGGCGGCAACGGCGGCGGAGGTTCCAGCGGCAGCGGAGGTTCGTCCAACCCGTACACCAACGCGCGCACCACCGCGAACGGGCAGTACGTGCTGCCGCTGCCCGGCGTGCGCCGGACCCGCCCGACGGGCAAGCCCACGCCGAAGCCGAAGCCCGGCCCGACTCCGAAGTCCTCTGGTCCGCAGGGCCGCCAGCTGGCGCTGCCCTTGGGTGACGACTGGCCGGAGAACAAGCCCGTGCTCGGCCGCGACGGGCAGTACCGGCTGCCCTTGGACGTCCAGCGCACGACGCCACCACCGGCCTCACCCACCGGGACGGACACCGGCGGCCGTCGCACCCGCACGGGCGGCGGCAAGCAGCTCGAGTTGCCGTTGGACCCCTACCGGGGCAACCGCCCGAACCGGTCCGGGCAGTACCCGCTGCCCCTGGACGGGGTGCGTCGAGTGCCGCGCCCGGCGAGTCCGCCGCCTCCGCCGAGCCCACGACCGAGTGGACGTCGGACAGTCCAGCCGGAGCTGCCCTTCGACCCGTACAAGGGCAACCGGGCGACCCGCAGCGGCCAATACCCGCTGCCACTGGATGGCGTGCGTCGGGCTCCCGCGCCCCAGCCCGCACCCGCTCCGCCACCGGCGCCCTCGCCTCGCCCCGCGCCGCGCACGGGACAACAGCTGCGGTTGCCGCTGGATCTACCCAAGCCACCTAAGCCGCCGACGACGCCGGTCTTCAGCTCACCACCGTCACCACCACCGGCACGGCCGAGCCCCAAACCAGGAGGTAAGACCTCATGACCGCTCCCGTCCGCATCCCGGCCGACGTCGACATGCACGACCGTGTCCTCGGGCCGCTGACCGCACGCCAACTGGCCATTCTCGCCGCTGCCGGGGCGGTGCTGTACCTGATCTGGGCGGCCACCCGTGCCATCATCCCGATCCCGGTGTTCCTGGCCTTCGCCGTCCCGGTCGGCGCCGCCTCGGCGATGCTCGCCCTGGGCAAGCGCGACGGGATGCCGATGGACAAACTGCTCGTCGCCGCGATCCAGCAGCGGGTCGCACCCCGGCACCGCGTGGCCGCGCCCGAGGGCGTGCGCCCGGCCCCTGCCTGGCTCACTCCGGACACCGACCGGACCGCAAGCCAGACAGCAGGTCGTCGCAAGGGCGGCAAGAGCAAGGCGAGGCCGTCCGAGCAGGTGTCGCCCTCGGCGTTGCGGCTGCCGGCCGAGGCTGTCACCGAGACCGGCGTGGTCGACCTGGGCGCCGATGGGCTGGCAGTGGTGGCGGTCGCCTCGACGGTGAACTTCGCACTCAGGACACCGAACGAGCAGGAAGCGTTGGTCGCCTCGTTCGGTCGCTACCTGCACTCGCTGACCGCGCCGGTGCAGGTGCTCGTGCGCACCGAACGGCTCGACCTCTCCGCCCAGATCGCCGAACTGCGGGAGCGCGCGGGCGGCCTGCCGCATCCCGCGCTGGAGGCCGCCGCAGTCGAGCACGCCGACTACCTGATCCAGCTCGGGCAGCAATCCGACCTGCTGCGCCGCCAGGTGCTGCTCGTGCTGCGCGAGCCGCTCGGCGTCGCGACCCCGACCGACGGGTTGGGCGGGCCCGGTCCGATGGCGGTGCTCGGGTCGATGGTGGGCAAGCGCGGCAAGCAGGCGGCCGGTCAGGTGGACGCCGGAACCCGGCGAGCGGCGGAGTCCCGTCTGGTGCGCCGTCTCGGCGAGGCGATCGAGTTGCTGTCGCCGGCCGGGATCGTCGTCACCCCGCTCGACGCCGGACAGGCCACAGCGGTGCTGGCCTCGGCGTGCAACCCCGACAGCCTGCTCCCGCCCTCGGCAGGGCTGGCCGGCGCGGACGAGGTCATCACCACCTCCGGCGCGGACCTCACCGAGGACGACATCGACGACAGCTCCTACTTCGCGCACACCACCACGGCATCCACCCACGCGCCGTCGAGGCAGTCGGAGGACAGCGACGAGTACGAGGACGACTGGGACTACGAGGACGAGGACGAGGACGAGAGGGGGCGGTCCTGATGGCCTCCCGCACACGCAAGACCCGTGCCAACCACAGGCCGGCCGCCCCGGCGACAGCCTCATCAGCAGCCGCCGCGTTCACCCCCGACGCCCTGTCGGTGGCCGCCCGGCACCTGGAGGTCGGCGGTGAGTGGGTCTCCAGCTTCGCCGTGGTCGGCTTCCCGCGCGAGGTGCACCCCGGCTGGCTGTCGCCGCTGCTGACCTACCCCGGTCGGCTGGACGTCTCGGTGCACATCGAGCCGATCGACCCCGCTACCGCCGCCTCCCGGTTGAAGAAGCAACTGGCGAAGCTGGAGGCCGGGCGGCGTCACACCGCCGAGCACGGCCGCCTGTTCGACCCCCAGGTCGAGGCCGCTACCGAAGACGCCTACGACCTGTCCTCAAGGGTGGCCCGCGGTGAGGGGAAGCTGTTCCGAGTCGGCCTGTACCTGACCATCCACGCCGCCACCGAGATAGCCCTCGCCGACGAGGTGGCCGCGCTGCGGTCGCTGTGCGCGAGCCTGTTGCTCGACGCGAAGCACACCACCTACCGGTCCCTGCAGGGCTGGGTGTCGACATTGCCGATGGGCCTGGACCTCATCGGGATGCGCAGGACGTTCGACACCTCGGCGTTGGCGGCGGCGTTCCCGTTCACCAGCCCCGACCTCCCTGCCCCGGACCCCACCTCGGTCGCGGCGCCGTCGGGTGTGCTCTACGGCTACAACGTCGGCTCCCAAGGTTTGGTGCACTGGGATCGGTTCGGCGACGGGATGCACAACCACAACTCGGTGATCCTCGGCCGCTCCGGCGCGGGCAAGTCCTACTTGGTGAAGCTGGAGCTGCTGCGCAGCTTGTACCGGGGGATCGAGATCGCGGTCGTCGACCCGGAGGACGAGTACGCCCGGCTGGCCGCGGCGGTCGGCGGCACCTACGTTCACCTCGGCGCGAGGCGTGCGCCTCAACCCCTTCGACCTACCGATCCATACCCGCGCCGACGGCCGACGCACCGCCCCGAAGGACGCGCTCGTGCGGCGCAGCCTGTTCCTGCACACCGTCATCGCCGTTCTGGTCGATGGGGAGCTGGAGGCGGCGGAGCGGGCGGCGTTGGACCGGGCGATCGCCGCGACGTACCAGAGCGTGGGGATCACCGCCGACGCCCGGACCTGGACCAGGCCGTCCCCGACCCTGCGGGTCTTGCGGGACCAGCTCGCGGTCGCCGGGCAGGCCGGCGACCGGGCCGCGGGCGAGCTGGCGGCGAGGCTGCACCCGTTCGTCGAGGGCGCGTTCAAGCAGCTGTTCGACGGGCCCAGCAGCGTCAACCCCGAAGGGCACCTGGTGGTGTTCAGCCTCCGCGACCTGCCGGACGAGCTGAAGGGCATCGGCACCCTGCTCACGCTCGACGCGGTATGGCGGCGGGTCAGCAATCCGGCGATCCGGCGCCCGCGTTTGGTCGTGGTGGACGAGGCGTGGCTGCTGATGAAGGAGAAGTCCGGGGCGGAGTTCCTGTTCCGCATGGCCAAGGCATCGCGCAAGCACTGGGCCGGGTTGACCGTGGCGACCCAGGACACCGCCGACGTGCTCGGCAGCGATCTGGGCAAGGCGGTCGTGGCGAACGCGGCCACCCAGATCCTGCTGCGGCAGGCGTCGCAGGCCATCGACGAGATCACCCAGACCTTCGACCTCTCCGCCGGGGAGCGTGCGTTCCTGCTCTCGGCCGATCGTGGCCAGGGCTTGCTGTCGGCAGGGACGCAGCGGGTGGCGTTTCAGAGCATCGCCTCGCCCACCGAGCACTACCTGGTCACCAGCAACCCAGCCGAACTCGCCGCGTACGCCGACACCGCCGAACCGGTCGATGAGGCCGAGGCCGCGTTCGTCGACCTGGGCTTCGACGGAGACGAGTTCGGCTCCGGCGACGACGACCAGGTCCACCTCGACGCCGCCTGATCCTCACGCACGACCACCTCATGCGCACCTCTCCCGTGAAGGGACTCGTTCATGCTGCCCCGAACACTGACGTGGGTACCGCCTGCCCCCAACCAGCCACCGGAACCACCTCTCCTCACCACCCCGCCCGCGCACTCGACGACGCTTGTCGCCGCCGGATGGATGGAGGACTACCTGCGCGATCCCGGCGGCGCACTACTCGCGCTGCTGGCCCGGCTGCGGGACCTCGCCCTGGACTGGGGCCCGATCGCGGCCCCCGTCCTCGCGGTGCTCATCACCGGGATCGTGCTCGGCCGGCGGTGGTGGGCCCGACGCTGCCACGAGGCGCTGCTGGCCGACGCCCGTCAGGTCACCGTGCTCGCCCCGCCGCAGGTTGATCCCGCAGGCGGGGCCGCGTTGTGGTCAAACCTGGTCGGGCTACTGCGCCCTGGGTGGCGGCGGGCGTTCACCGGCCAGCCGCACGTGGCGTGCGAGTACGTATTCTCCGAGGCCGGGGTCGCGATCCGCTTGTGGGTGCCCGGTGTCATCCCGCCTGGCCTGGTCGAACGCGCCGTGGAGGCGGCCTGGCCAGGCGCGCACACCCGCGTCGGCCCGGCCGAGCCACCGCTGCCGACGCCCGAGGAGGGGCAACGGCGCCTGGTGGTCGGCGGCGAGCTACGGCTGGCGCGACCCGAGGCGTTGCCCATCCGCAGCGACTTCGACGCCGACCCGATCCGCGCGCTGATCGGCGCGCCGGTCGGACTTGGACGTGAGGAGTACGCCTGCGTGCAGGTGCTGGCCCGCCCGGTCACCGGCCGCCGCGTCCAGCAAGCCCGCCGCGCCGCCCGACGAGTCCACACCGGCGGCTCGACCCGCCTGGTCGGCCGCCTACTCGACGCGATCACCCCCAGCACGGGCAGCCGCTCGCGACGTACGGCTTCGGCGTGGACAAAGACCGGGGCCTTGCACAGCGATCCGCAGACCTCGCTGGAATATTCCGCGCAGAATCGCGCGATCGTGGGCAAGCAGCGCGGCAGCCAGTTCGAGACGGTCGTCCGCTACGCCGTGGCGACCCTGCTGTCCAGCGATACCGACGACGCCGAGGTCCGCCGCGCGCGGGAGGTCGCCCGCGGACGGGCTCACGCCCTGGCTGCCTCGTTCGCCTCCTACACCGAACACAACCACTACACCCGTCACCGCGTCCGCAACCCCGGCCGTGTCATCGACTCCCGTCGTCTGGGGCGGGGAGACCTGTTGTCGGTGCCCGAATTGGCCGCAATCGCGCACCTGCCCACCGACGAGGCCATCCCCGGCATCCAACGCGCCGGAGCCCGAGCGATCGCGCCCCCACCGGGCATCGCCACACCGGGGCCGGAGGCCAAGCCGATCGGGGTCACCGACACCGGCCACCAGCGCCCCGTCGCCCTGCGCGTCCCGGACGCCCGCCACCACCTGCACGTCATCGGAGCCACCGGCTCCGGCAAGTCCACCCTGCTCGGCAACATGATCCTCGCCGACGCCGAGGCCGGCCGCGGGATCGTGTTGATCGACCCCAAGGGCGACCTCGTCACCGACGTCCTGTCCCGCCTGCCGCGCTCGGCAGCCGATCGAGTCGTGATCTTCGACGCCGACAGCAAGTCTCGGCCGCCGTGCCTCAACCCCTTGGACGGCGGGGAGACCGACTTGACCGTGGACAACCTCGTGTCGGTGTTCCGGCGGGTTTACTCGGCGTTCTGGGGCCCGCGCACCGACGACGTCATGCGCGCCGCCTGCCTCACCCTGCGCAGTCAGGAAGGCGTCGCCACCCTGGCGGACCTGCCCAAGCTGTTGGCCGACGAGGCGTTCCGCAGCCGGGTCACCGCCGGGATCACCGACCCCGTGCTGCGCGGGTTCTGGTCCTGGTACGAGGAACTCACCGACTCGTCGCGCTCACAGGTCATCAGTCCACTGATGAACAAACTCCGCGCGTTCCTGTTGCGGCCGTTCGTCCGCGACGCGATCGCGGGCGGTCACTCCACAGTGGACATGGGTCAGGTTCTCGACGGCGGGATCTGTCTGGTGCGCATCCCCAAGGGCTCACTGGGCGAGGAGACCACCCGGCTGGTCGGATCGTTGGTCGTCGCCCGGACCTGGCAGGCGACCACCGGGCGGGCGCGGACACCGCAGCGGCAACGCCGGGACGCCTCGATGGTGATCGACGAGTGTCACAACTTCCTGAACCTGCCGTATCCCATCGAGGACATGCTCGCCGAGGCCCGTGGTTTCCGGGTCGCGATGACCCTAGCCCACCAGCACCTCGGCCAGCTCCCCCGCGAACTGCGGGAGGGCATGTCGACCAACGCCCGTTCGAAGATCTTCTTCAACGCGAGCCCGGAGGACTCGCGCGAGCTGTCCCGCCACACCGCACCGCGGCTGTCCGATCACGACCTCGCCCACCTCGGCGTCTACCACGCCGCCGTGCGCCTGGTGCTCAACGGCGAGGAAGCTCAGCCGTTCACGATACTCACCCAGCCCCTCCCGCCCGCCGTTCCCGGACGGGCACGGGAGATCCGCGGCGTGGCGCGCCGCACGGCGCGGACTCGCGCGACCGAGGCCGCCACCGGCGGGTCCGCAACCACCGGCACCAGGCCGCCTCGCGGCCCGTCGCGACCCGCGAGCCGAAACGAGCCCGTCGCGCGCCCGCGTAGCGCCGACCCTCGCCGCAACGGCTGACCTCACCCTCCGCTCTTCCGCCCCGTCCATCACGCCCCGGCGCGCTTCGCGCCGGGGCGGTTTCGCCCTGCCCACCCGGAGGTGCCCAATGATCACCAATCCCACCCGCCAGCGCGCTCTGCGCGGCCACAAGCCGACCCGGCCCACCCCGCGTGTCGCGAACACCGCCGAGCACCAAGCCGTCCTGGCGTGGCGGCTGACCCCGCGCGACAAGTGGATCGCCCGGATGCTCTGGGAACACAAAGTCCTTACCGCACACCAGATCACCGCCCTGGCCTTTCCCAGCTTCCGCTCCGGGCGGATGCGGCTGCGTGAGCTCTACCTGTGGGGTGTCGTCGACCGGTTCCAGCCGTTCGTGACCCTCGGCACCGCGCCCATGCACTACGTCCTGGCGCCCGCCGGCGCGGCCGTGCTCGCCGCCGAGGACGGCCTGGACCTCAAGGAACTCGGCTACCGGCACGACCGGGTCTTCGGCGTCGCCCACAGCCTGCGCCTGGCCCACACCGTCGGCGTCAACGAGTGGTTCACCGCCCTGGTCGACCGCGCCCGCCACCCGCACCCCGGCGAACAGGTCGAGCTGGCGGCGTGGTGGTCGGAGACCCGCTGCGCCCGCCACTTCGGCGACTTGATCAAACCCGACGGCTACGGCCGCTGGAGGTACCACGACCAGCACGGTGGTCAGAGCAACGACCGGCAGGTGGAGTGGTTCCTCGAGTACGACTTCGGGACCGAGCCGCTGAGCAAGCTCGCCGGGAAGCTGGCCGGTTATGCCGCCCTCGCGCAAGCCACCGGTATCACCACGCCGTTGCTGGTGTGGCTGCCGACTTCGCGGCGCGAGGCCGCCGCCCGCCGGCTGCTGGCGAAGGCGTGGCGTGAGCTCGACGACCGGCGCTCGGTGCCGATCGCCACCGCGGCGGCCGAGCTGCTCAACCCCGAGGCCGTCCACCCGAGCCCGGCCGACGAGATCTGGCTGCCGCTCAACGCCCCTGCCGGAGCGTCCCGGCGAGCGCTGTCGGGATTGCCCGACGCCTGGCCGCACGTGCCTCCGCCGGTCACGCCCACCGAGGAGACCCCGGCGGGAGTCGACTCGCCGCAACCGATGTCGCCGCCGCCCTCGCCGATGCCGCCCACCGCGACCAGCCCACGGGCGCCACGCGGGGCGGGCCGGCCGGGGAGGTGGTGAGAGCGTGCTCGCCAAGATCGCCATCGGAGCCGCGGCCATCCTGCTGCTCATCCCCGTCATGATCGGCCAGAGCGTGAGTGCCGTGGTGGACGCGCTGTTCGGCAACTCCTCGAACACCACCATCGACTGCACGACACCGATCGCCGACATCCCGCCCGAGTACTGCCTGCTCTACGTCACCGCGGCCCCGGACTGCCCCGGCCTGGACTGGACCGTGCTCGCCGCGATCGGCAAGGTCGAGACCGACCACGGCCGCCTGAAGGCACCAGGGGTGACCGAGGGCGAGAACTTCGCCGGGGCCGGCGGGCCGATGCAGTTCCTCGCCCCGACCTTCAACGGCGTCATCGCCGCACACCAGATCCCACCCGGCGGCGCCAGCCCGCCCTCCCGGTACAACCCACACGACGCCATCCACGCCGCCGCCTTCCTGCTCTGCGACAACGGAGTACGCCGAGGCGACCTACGGGCGGCGATCTTCGCCTACAACCACGCCAACTGGTACGTCGACAAGGTCCTCGAACAGGCCGCCAAGTACGCCGAGGCCGCCGCGACCAGCGTCGGTAACGGCGACTGCAACGCCATCCAAGCCCCCAACGCCATCACCCTCGCCGCGATCAACTACGCCTGCGGGCAACGAGGGCTGCCCTACGTGTGGGGCGGCAACGGCCCCGACGGCGGACACGCGGGCTTCGACTGCTCCGGACTGACCAAGGCCGCCTACGCCGCCGCCGGAGTGACCCTGCCCCGCACTGCCCAGACCCAGTACGACGCTGGCCCGCGCGTCCCGGCCGGACAGCCGCTGTTGCCGGGCGACCTCGTCTTCTACGGCACACCCGGCAACATCCACCACGTCGGCCTCTACATCGGCGGCGGACTCATGATCAACGCGCCGACCTTTGGGCAACCGGTACAGATCGACAACTACCGCTACAACGGCGACGACTACGCAGGGGCAACCCGCCCGGCGGCCTCTATCGCGGCGTGAACGGTTCGGGTTCGCCCATGCCCGCACCGACCTTGGCGGCGAAGGGCTGGCCGTAGTGGTCGACCAGCACAATCCGCTGGGTGAACAGCGGTGGCGAGACGGTATCAAGGGTGATGATGTTGTGGTCGCTGGCCAGCTCGAACAGCGTGTTCATCACCTCGCGGCTGGTGGTGCGGTCCGGGTCGGTCTCGACTGACAGGCCCTCGACCCGGATCTCCAGCAGCCGGTGCTGGGGCAGCACGGTGATGCGGGTGTGGACGTGGTCGGGAAGACCGCCGTCCTCGCGTAGCTCGGCGATGTCGGCGGACAGTGCCACGGCGATCGCCTCCAACCGGTAGCCGCGTTCGATCTCGACCCGCGCGCCCCACACGACCTGTAGGTCCGCCGGAACGTCAGGTTCAGCCATGACGAGTCCTTCGTGAGTGAACACCGTCGGACCGCCCACCCACAGTCGGGCGGTCCGACACGGCGTTGATGACTCGGAGTGATGTCGAGTGGTGCGTGGGGCTACCTGTCCCGCCGGGCACGGAGTTCGGCGCGCAGGTCGGCCAGGAAGCGGCCGTCGGAGGTGCGTCGCCACGCGCTCCAGCCGTGGTGGTGCTTGCCGCTCAGGACGGTCGCGGCGGCCGACGGGGTGGCGAAGACCCGCTCGCCGTCCGCGAGCAGGAAGGTGCCGTCGATCCGCAGTCGAGCGGTGTGGCGCACCTCGCCCGCGCAGCGTTCCCACACGAGTTCCTCGCCGTAGGTCACCAGGTCGGCCGACATCAGGTCGCTCAGGACCGTTCCCGCCCAACGCAGCGGCGAGGATCCGGGGCGTTCGGAGGTCAGCACCGCCTCCCGGCTGAGCGTCTCGGCGGCGTCGATGTAGAGCCGCATCGCGGCGGCGACTGCGGGCGCGAGCGTCCACGGCCAGCGCTCATCCACTCCCGCCCAGCGCCCGATGGGCATCCACCGGCCTCGGTAGGCCAGCAGCACCTCCACGTCGGCGACGTGGTTGTCGTCCGGCGTACCGAGGTCCTGTTCGGGTGGGAGTGGGCGGATGACGAGGTCGCCGTCGTGGAGATCGGCGGGTGGCTGATCGGCGAGCCAGCTCCCGGCGAACAAGGCGACCTGTCCGGCGGTGTCGGGATCGACCTCGCCAAGGATGTCCACGGCGAGCACGAGCATCGCCCAGGCGTTGTCCGGGACGCGCATCGGTGTGGGGCCCAGCGACGGCACGAGCACGGTCGCGTCGGCGGGCAGCCCTTCCCACCGCAACAACGCCGACTCTTCGTCGTCTTGTGACGGCGCGGGATGCATCGCGGGGTCGTCGGGTGGCAGAGCGGTGTTCGGCACGGCAGCGGCGTGCTGGTGGGGCGGAACGGCATCGGAACCGGCGGTCATGGCGGTGCCCTTCAGATCGGGGTGGTCGCACGGTGGGAGTGGTGTCATCGGCGCAGGACGTTCACGCGCTCGCCGCCGAGCAACGGCTTGTCCTCCGGACCGGCGAAGTGCGGGTCGATCCAGATCGGGCGGTGATCGTTGCGGCTGGGGTAGTACTGGTTGCGCCAGTGCCCGCGCACGATCCATCGGTGCCGGTACTCCCGCGTGCCCTTCCCGAAGTCGTCGTCGGGGCGATCGGAGGGCTCGGTGCGGGCACGCCGCAGGTCGATGTAGCGCACGGTGGGATCGAGCACCGGGTCAAGGCGTTCGATCCGACGCCGGGCAGCACGAGGCGCGGCCATCTGTTCCGAACGCACCAACGTCTGACCCATCAGCAGCCACGTCGCGAGAATGGTGCGCTGCAAGGCAATCCTGGCTTCAACGTCGCTAGAGGACTCGGCTTCGGACACCCAGCCCGGCCAGCCCTCCATCTCGGTGAACTCCATCGGTGTGAGCGCGCACCACTCGTACCCGTGCGGCGGGACAAACGACGGCGGCACTGGGGCACGTTCGAGGTTCGGCAGGAACGTGGCGAGAACGTGGTCGGCCGTTTGATCAGCGACCTCATTGCTGTCGGAGGGCTTGTTCTCCGGCGTCGGTTCGGGCAGGTCGCGCGCGGCGGCCGTTCTCGCTCGCTCCAGCACTTCATCACGGGGTAGCTGCGCGAGGGTGCGTCCGATACGGACGATGCCTTGCTGGGACGGGGAAGTCGTCGCCCAGGTATGCACCCACAAGCCGCCGCGCCCCGGACCCCACGAGACAACCGAGACCGCGTTGTGGCGTGCGGCAGCCGTTCCTTCCACAGGCGGGTGTTCGTAGACCATGACCCCGATCTGCGCGGGCAGGTCTTCGGGGTGCAGCCGGTAGTCGGTCAGCGTGTCGGCGGCGTGACGCGCGAGGTCGGTCATGTCGGCGGAGACGTAGAACAACTCCGCCGCCGGAAATTGAACCGCCAGCGTCCCGGCGATGGTGGCTCCCACATCGTCGACACGGTCGAACACCCGTGATTCGGTGGCACCGTCAGGACTCGGCCCCAGGAAGAAGCGGAACCAGTTGCCCGCGCCGTCAAGCGTGGGGTCGCGTGCCCAGTCAGTCATGCGTGCGCGGATCTCGGGCACGTCCCGCGCCGTCACGGCGATCACGTCGCGCTCCTGCGTCCCGTGCCCTCGCCGATACATCCAAGCCGCAAGTCCGAGCTGTGGGCGCCGCGGTCCCGCTGCGGCCGGCGCGCGGGTGTAGCGAGTTCGTTCAGGTCGCGCATTCGGTCAACCCCCTTTGGTTCCAACGGTTTGTGGTCGGGTCGACGTGTATGGACGCTTCGTGCGCGCGGAGGTGTCAACGCCCGTGGGCGGCATAGGCGCGAAGTGGACCGGTTTGTACTAACGACGTGACGCGACGCGGCGTACGTCCACAGGAGACAAGGGGTTTTTGATGTACCGCTTGACTTCATGCGCCGAAGGAAGCGTCCATAGTCGTGCGGCCCAACACACCACCGGATGCGCACCGGGGGCCGCACCCGCTCCGGCCGGGGCATGACCACCCAACCTGACCCGTCACCAATGCGAGGTAGTCATGTCCATCAATCGCACCCTTCGAGCCGTCCCGACTCCGGCGACCGACCCGGCGAAGCCGCGCACGGAGACCGAGGAGAAGCTGTGGCAGGCGCTCCGGGACAACCCCGGCAGCACCGCCACCGCCCTGTCCACCGCCGCCGGAATCGGCAAGTCGACCGCACCCAAGATCCTCACCCGCTGGGAGAAGGACGGCCTCGTCGCCCGCACCGCCGGGATCGCCGACGGCGGTTCCCGTCCCGCCGACCGCTGGTCCATCACCACGGACGACCAGCCGACCGACGACCAGCCGACCGACGACCAGCCGACCGACGACCAGCCCACGGACGACCAGCCGACCGACGACCAGCCCACGGACGACCAGCCGGGGAAGCAGTCGGAGAAGTCTCAGCGGTTGGCACCGGGGGCGTTGCGCGGCATGGTCGAGGACTACCTGCGGGACAACTCGGGCGAGTTCAGTCCGAACGCGATCGGCAAGGCGTTGGACCGATCCTCTGGTGCGGTACACAACGCGCTGGAGAAGCTGGTCGAGAGCGGCTACGCCGTGCGAACCAGTGACAAGCCGAAGAAGTACTCCCT
Source organism: Saccharothrix sp. CB00851 (assembly GCF_001905065.1). NCBI lineage: Bacteria > Bacillati > Actinomycetota > Actinomycetes > Pseudonocardiales > Pseudonocardiaceae > Saccharothrix > Saccharothrix sp. CB00851. The sequence continues at coordinate 11,172 of NZ_LWLC01000034.1, read as the reverse complement.
CGCCGCGACGACTGCGGCGACAACGGAGTAGCCGTCCCCGGTGTCGGGCGGTCCATCTCGTCACGTGCCTCCAACGGATTATCGTTGGGGGCACGACGGCGTCCGGGGGTTTCCCGTTCGTAGGTAGGGGTTTTCGGGGTTGTATGTCGCCAACGGCGGGCGGGGACTGACAGCAGGGGACGACCCCTATCCGGTTCGATCGTGGCTGTCGTGATCGGGTAAATCGTTGACGTGCTTGATAATTCGATGACGCGGAAGTAGCCGCTGACCCTTGTCGCGTTGGGGCGAGCCGATAGCAGGTGAACAGGCGCGCCCTACTTCCCGCAAGAATTTCCCGCACCGGTTCGTGCCGCAGCGAGTTAGGGAGCCCCCCGTGGGGCACCATGCGGATGTTCACCCCGAGCTCGTGCCTCTATAGCCCTCTCTCGGCGCAAACCTTGGCCTCGGCCGGCGAAACTCAAGGGCCGGGGGCCTTTCTCGGGGCCGGGCCGTTCAACGGAAAGGCGAGGCGAGGAGGCGTTGCGGGCCGCAATGTTGTGCGGGTCGATGCTGGCACGGCGGTGTCCGTATGGGCTGGTCGTGAAGGCCGACCAGCGACCCGTTGGGGGTCGCTGGTGGGTGGGGCGTGCGTGGCCGCCCCGCTGGGGTTGGGTGGGTGGTGCGGATTGGCTAGGAGACGGCGTCCCATTGTTGGGTGGCGGGGTTCCACGTCGCCTCGGTGAGAAGCCGGTTGAGGTCGGGTAGGCCGGGGCCGATCATCCAGCCGAGGCGTTCGCAGTCGGTCTCGCCGGGCCAGCGGCCGGACCAGGTGTCCTTGCCGCAGTCGTGTTCGTGCTCGCAGCTCAGGCGTTGAAGTCCGGTGCGCAGGCACCTGGCCACGTCGCAACCCTCGACGTGTGGCTGGCCGATGGCGACCTCGCAGTACGGGCACTGCGGCCGGGGTGCGGAGAGGTCTAGGAGGTCGGGCATGTGCTGTCGTGCCTTTCGGTCGGGTCCTGGGCGGGTTCGGGTGGGGCGTGCCCGGTCGCTGCGGGTCGTTGTGGCGGGTGGTCAACTCGCGGCATCGCGTAGCTCCAGATGCGGCCGGTGATCACCCACGCGCGACCTCGGTCGAAGAGGTAGATCCAGTCGGTGCTGCGGCTGTCCGGCCATGACCACGGCCAGCCGTCGCGGGGGTGATGACTTTGTCCGAGGTCCTGTTCGGTGAACACGTCGAGCAGGTCGAGTATGGCGTCGGCAAACGTCGTCGGGTCGGTGGCTTCCAGCATGAGTCGACCGGAGTCGAGGGCCCGCAGGGTTTCGGGGTCGGCGTTGCCGTGGATGGCTCCAAGCCAGCGGGCACAGCGTCCGGTTTCGTCGTAGAAGTCGGCGGTCGTGGGGATCATCGGCCGTGTGCGCGTTCGACGTCGGCGGGGTGTGGGAAGTAGCAGTCCTCGTCGCACTCCTGCGCGCCCCGGCTGGTGATGAAGGGGCAGTCCTCGCGGTGGTGTTTGGTGAAGGTGACGCTGCCGTCCGGGTGTTCGATGATGTGCAGCGCACCGCCGTGGGTGTAGGCCCAGGTGATCTCGTCGGGGTCGATGCGGTGCTCGGCGTCGTAGCCGTAGCTGGTCGCCAGGAGCGCGCTGATCGCGCCGTGCAGGTGCGGCGAGAGGGTGCGTGTGGTCGGCGGGGTGGCGAGGATCTTGGCGGCGCGCTGGAGGAGGCGTTCGGTGACGGGGCTGAGGAACCGGGCGGGATCGTCGATGTCCGGTCCTGGTGTCGGGGTGTTGTGCCACCAGTCGCTGGGCGCGTCGGCGGCGAGGCTGGTCCAGGTCATCTGGTCGTTGAGGACCTCGGCGACGGCGCGGCTTGTGTTGAGGTACTGGCCTCGTTCGACGTGGGCTCGGACGGTGCGTCCGGCGATCTCGACGGTGCGGGTGTGGTGGTAGCGCTGCGGGCTGGTGCCGGTGGTCTCGTCTCGTTCGGTCATCGTGCTGGTCATCTCGGAGTCCTTCCGGGTGGTCGGTTCAGCGACGGGCGAGTTCGGTGCGCAGGTCGGCCAGCAGGCGGTTGTCGTGAGCGCGTCGCCACAGGTGCCAGCCGTTCGCGGTGAAGTCGCAGAGGTGGGTGGCGAGGGCGTTGACGGTCGACACGGCGAACTCGTCCGGCCCGTGGTGGAGAACCCCGCCTGCCTGGACGGTGGCGGTGTGCTCGTCGAGCACGATCTGGTCGCCCTCGGTGAGCAGCCCGGCCTCGAGCAGCTCGGCGAGGCCGTCTGGTACGCGGCGAGGCGCCGAGGCCGCGGGCTCGCCGGCAAGGCCCAGTCCGCGCGAGAGCCAGTCGGGCATCGCGGCTGCGATCGGCCCTGTCAGCGTCACCCACTGCGCGTCTTGAAGGGCGGCGTCGGCGAGATAGCGCATGTGCACCAGCACCGTCATGGCGACCTCATGCGGCCAGCGCGCATCCACCGCCTCCCACGTCCCCACGGTGCGCCACTCGCCCCGCATCGCGACGAGAACCTCGACATCGGTCAGTGCGGAGTCGGTGGTCGAGGTGTGCGGGCGCACCACGACGTCCCCGGCGTGCAGGATGGCGGGCGGCGGCTCGGGTAGCCACACCCCGGCGAGCAGGGCGGCGGTGTCGGTGTGCGCGGGGTCAGGTGCGGGGGCGTCCCCGGTGTAGCGGACCGGGGCTCCGGCGGCGTCGGTGGTCCGCACGGCGACCACGACGAGCCCCCACGCCCCGGAGGGCGGGCGCATCGGCACGGCGTGCGGAACGGTCGATGCGAGCAACACGGTCTCGGGTGGCAGAGTGCCGGGAATTGTCGGCGTCGTCGCGCCGTGGTGCGTGGTCACAGCTGTCCTCCAGCGGGTGAGTGGTGTCCCCGAGGTGTGGCCTGATGGTTCGAGGTCACCGGGGTGGGCGAGTCGCGTCCCGAAGGAGCTGGTCGATCTCGTGCTTGGGTGCGGTGAGGATGGTGGTCAGCACGATGACGGCGGAGCCTTCGTCCAGCGGCCGGACGGGAGTGCCGTCGACGGTGAGGTCGTGACCGTCGGCGGTGACGATCCGCCAGTCCCGTTGGCGGATGCGGTCGGCGCAGTAGTAGCTGCCGACGAGTACGCCGTCGCGGGTGACGGTGCCGTACAAGATCTGTTGCGCGTCGGCGGGGTCGTAGACGATCGCGGTCACCGTGCAGCCGTTCTCGGTGAAGCTGCGCGCGACGACTTCGGCCTCGTGCGGGTTGGGGGTAGTCATCGGCCTTCTCCTTCGGTGTCGTGTCGGATGTCGTGCGGGTCGGTGAGGCACTGTCCGGCGGCGGTGGGCAGTCCGGTAGCGGGGTCGCGCATGGGCGGGAGCGGGACCGAGGGCGGGTCGGCGGGTGCGCGCAGCCACGCGTGGATGTCCGGGGGTCCGATGTCCTCGGCGGGTTCGCGGGGGTTGCGTGGGTCAAGCGGTTCCCAGCGCACTCCGCCGCCGACCGTGAGGAACACGCCGGGAACGGCGGGGTCGAAGGCGACGATCCAACTGCTCACGTGGCTGGTCGCCCACGGCCACGGCCACCCGTTTCGGCGGGGGTAGGCCGTGCCGAGTTCCTCGGTCTCCCACACGATGAACAGGTCGGCGACGGCCGCGCGGTAGGTGGGCTCGTCGGTCGCGGTCAGCGCGAGGCGTCCGGGCGGAACGCGCAGGAGGTTCTCCGGTTCGCATTCCCATTGCAGGGAGCCGAGCCACTCGGCGTCCTGGCCGCGCCCGAGGTAGAAGTCGGTCTTGGTCGACATGACCTCAGCTCCACCGACCTTTGGCCGGCGCCTCGCGCCGCGGCCTCGCCGGCCGAGGGCAGCTCCGGAGCACGGTCGAGGTCGTGGTCATGCTGTCCACCCGAGGGCGTCGGCGGCGATCTCGGGCAGGTAGCCGACCTGCTCACCGATTCCAAGCCACACCACGGGCGGGTCGGTGGGCCGCACGCCCCACGACTCGGCGTCGTCGGGCGTGCACACCACCCGCGCGAGCATGTGCTCCATCGGGTAGCCGGGTTGGGCGGCGACCCGTAGCGGCGTGGCGGGGTCGTAGCCGGACAGGGCGGCGATCAGGTCGCCCACGGTCCGGGGGTGTTCGTGTGTCATGGCGGGTCACCTCGTGGTCGTGGGTTGGTGCGGGTTGGTGGTCCGGGGCGGGGCGTCCCGCCCCGGACCGGTGGGGCTAGCGGGCGATCGCGCGGAGGGCGGCGGTGGCGGCGTGCCCGATGGCGCGGGCGGTGGCGGCGGGGTTGGTCAGCACGTGCACGGTGGACCCGTCGAGCGGGGTGTCGCTGGTGCTGGTGGTCAGCCACAGCACGGCGCACCCGGACGCGCGCAACCGGTCGAGTTTGCGCTGCCCGTCGATGCGGGGCTGGTAGCGGTAGTCGCCGTCGGACACGATGACCAGCAGCCGTGCCGCGCCGGGGCGGGACAGCCCGAGTGCACCGTCGAGGGCGTCCAGCGCGACCGGGATGTCCTCCCAGTTGTCGTTGGACTCGAACTCGGTGACCTCGGCGGGCAGGCGTCCGGGGTGGGTCAGCGGGCGCACGTGGTGCCCGAAGATCACGCTCGCGGTGTCGGTGGGCACCCTGGTGTGGCGGGCGGCGTTGGCCAGAATCCACGCCGCCGAGGCCACGTGCGCGCACGCCCACCGCATCGACCCGGACACGTCGCACGCCACCCCGACCCGCAACGGCGGGACGGTGACCGGGGTGCGGGTGGTGCGGGTGAACGGTTCGGCGGTGACCACCGCCCCGGCGGCACGTTGGGCTTCGGCGGCACGCACCCCGCGCATCCGCAACCGACCCGGCGGGACCTGCGAGGTGGACTTCACCGCGACCCGTTCCCGGACCCCGGCGGTGTCCAACGCCCGCGCCAACACGCGCGCGGCGGTGCGCTCTTCCGGGGTGGGCGGGCGGGTGCCCGCGAGCTGGGTTTTCCCGGTGCGGGGACCACCTGCGGCGAACACCCGCCGCGCGGCCTTCTGTGCCTCCTTCTGGGCGGCGTCGGCTTTCGCCTTTTCGGCGGCGGCGACGGCGGCGGGGTCTTCGGGTGCCTTCTCCCGCGCCACCTTCGCCGCCACCCCGTTCAGCACGGCGGCGATCGCGTCCGCCAACGGCGACGGGTCGGCGGGGGCGTTGCCGCTACCCGTGCCGGGGGTGCCGCCGGACGGGTCGGGGGTGCCGGACGGGTCGGGTGCCGCGCCGGGGTCCGGGTCGGCGGGGGTGTTGGGGTCGGTGTCCGGGTCGGTGCCGAGGATCTCGCACCACTGCCGCCCTAGGGCGAGCATGGTCTCGCCGTCGTCGTCGGCGGTGCGCAACGCCGTGCGCCACACCGCCCGCAACTTGCCCAACGTGTCGGCCCCGAGCACGTCTTCGATGACACGGGCGACGGGGGCGACCTCGGTGCGGGTCAGGACCCCGCCGTCCGCGCGTCCCAGCAACAGTGCGGCGGTGTGGGCGGCGTGCGCGGAGGTCATTTGCGGGGCGGTGGCGGGGTCGGCGAACAGGTGCAGGTCGGCGGCGACGATGCCCTTCACGCACGCCCGCAACCAGTGCCGGTCGTCCGGGCGGCGGCGGACCTGTGCGGCTTCCATGCGCGGCTCTTCCAGCAGCATGGCGGCGGCGACCACGCCAGGCGGGGCGTCGTCCGGGGGTTCCCAGGCGGTGTGTTTGGCGTGCCCGCATTCGTGGGTCAGGGCACCCCACGCCGGGGCGTAGCGGGGGCGGTCGGACAGGTTCGCAGGGTCCACGGTGGCGGGGTCCACCCCTAGGTGGTCGCCGTCGACCTCGATGAGCGCGCGGGCGGGGTAGAAACACGCCGGGGCACCCCCGCCCGCGCCGGGTGCGACGGTGACCAGGAGGTCGTCGCGGTCGGCGATGATCGGGACCTCGTCGGCGAAGGCGGCGGACAGGGTCAGCCATTCCGGGCGGGCGGGGAACACGGCGGCACCGGTGGCGGTCGGGTCGGCGGTGAAGTGGGTGCTCACGGTTGCGGTCCTTTCGCGACGGTCGCGGTTCGCGGGGCGGGTTAGGTGGTCAGGGTTTCGGGGCGATGCGGGCACCGAGGGCAAGCGGGGTGACGGTGCGACCGAACGCGTCGCGCACCACGGCGGCGACGGTGGCGCGGTCCTCTTCCGGTGCGATGCCCACGAGGTTTCCGGCGGCGGCGTCGGTGCCCAACACGGCGGCGATCTTCTTGAACGCCAACAGTTCGCGCAGTTGGGGTGCCCATCCGACCTCGCCCCGTTCCTGCCGGGTGGCGAGGTTGCGCGCCACGCGCACCGCCTTCTTGTCCACGCCCAACTGGTCGGCGAGGTCGTAGTCGCTGGACACCTGAACCTGCACGGAGAACCGGGACGCGAGGGCGTCGGTGAGCACCGCCCCGTGCACGCCGGGGTTGTGTCCGGCGACCACGTAGAACCCCGGCGCGGCGTCCACGACCTCGCCGCCGTTGGCCTTGATTACGATCTGGCGGCGTCCGTCCATCGCGGGATAAACCACGGCGAGCACGGTCGGCGGGATCAGCGTGGCGTCGTCGATGAACAGCGGCACCCCGTCACGCATCGCGCGGACCAGCGGACCGTGCACGAACACGAACTCGCCGTCCGGGGTTTTGGTGTAGTCGCCCACGAAGTCGGCGACCACGGTGTCCCCGTCGCCCTGAACCGTGACGCAGTCCGGGAACGCCGCCTCCACCACCGACGTCTTACCCGTGCCGGGCGGTCCGTACATCAGGGCGGCGACCCCGGCGTCACGCAACCGCCGCAACGCGGTCACGTCCGGCATCCCGGACAGCAACCGGGGGTGGTAGTCCATCCCGTTGGGGCGTTTAACCGGACCGGTGACTACGCCCGCCGACCCGGCGGCGGACCCGCCCGCACCCGACGGGGCGGGCGCGGTGGTCGGTGCGTTGGTGGTCGGTGCGCTGGTCGTCGGTTTCGGGGTCTTCGGGCGGGGCGTGCGCGGTGGGGCGGGGGTGATCGTGGGCGCGGCGGCGGACGCCGTGGTCGCGGTCGCCCGGTAGGCCAGCGGGGACGTGGACGCGACCTCGGCTTCCCCCCGGTCCGCGAGCACCTTGCACGCGTTGCCGACCGCCCCGGATGACCGGTTCAGGGTGTGCGCGATGGCGCGCGGCGTGAGTTCCGTGCCCGCGTTGTCCGCGAGAACTTTGGCGACCATCGCGCGCAGTTCACCGTTGCCGAGCCGTTTCGGCGCGCCCGCCGGGGCGGTCGGCGTGGTGGTCGGTGCCGGGGCGGGTGGTGCGGCGGGCGGGGTGGGCGTGGTCATCGCGGGCGTTCCTTTCGGGTGTGCGGGGGCGGCGGGTTCAGGCGGCGAGCGCGGACTCGGCGGCGGTCTGGTGCCGTTCGGCGTCGGTGTCCGCCGCTTCCGGGGTGGCGTGGTCCGCCGACCATCCGCAGTAGCAAAACGCGGTGGCGGTTCCGTCGTCATTCGTCACGGTGTCGGCGTAACACATAATTGGCTCCCCGTTTTCGACATGGCTCGCGCCGGGTGTGGTATTCGGTGTTGTTTCCGGTTCCCCCGGTGACAATTCAATTATGACTCTGCGCCGCGCGTCATGCAATAGGTTTGGCAGCTCATTTTCAAGACTCTTTTCGATCGGCCGCCGCCGTCACCATTCCGGAATTGAGCCAGCGCGCGCCCGCGCATTTCCGGCCGAAATGCCATCGCGTTTCCGCAGGTCAAAGAGCACAACAAGCAGTGGGACGCGAGTAGGCAAACGAAAGCCGGCGACGCATGAGGAATAAAAAGAAAGGAGTTTGGAGAACATTAGGAGGGTAGGAATTAGGACGGAAAGAACGCAGTCACGAGGCAGGGGTGACGACGGGCCCGACAGGGCAGGCAGCCGGCCACCAGTCCGCCCCGATGTGTTCACCGGCTTGTGGCCAAGCGAGTCTGGGATACCAGCGGATCCCCCTACAGCCCCTCTGACCGGCGTCTTTGCTGGCCGGAGGGGGTGGCGCTCTAACAGGATCCCCAACCTGATCCCCAATGTGATCCCCCGTGTGAACCCCCAACGGATGTGCACAGGATCGCATCTGATGCGATCCCAAGTCGGTGCGGGAACGGTCGTGGCGATCGTCGCCGCAGAAGGTGCTCTACCTGGGCGGTAAGAGGTGTCGCGCGAGCTGCCGTCAGGACTGACGGCTCCTGGTCGACACGCACGCCGATGGTCGTCGCGACTGCCATCTAGCTGCGTGGTTGCGCCGATTATCGCATCTGATGCGAAGATGTCGCATCTGGTGCGAGCGGCGGAAGGCGACTGGTGGGCGAGGGAGAGCGACCGACGGCGGGCGCAACGGCGCTGCAGCTGGTCGACGGCCTGGTGTTCCTGCGGCCCGAGGAACAGGTTTTCGAGGCGATGCTGACCGGGTGGGAGCGTCAGCAGTCCGCGCGGAACCTGGCCGCGTCGACGATCGTGAACCGGGGCAAGCGGGTGCGTGGTTTCGTCGAGCACGTCAATGCTTTTCCGTGGCAGTGGAGTGCGGCGATGGTCGACGAATGGTGCGCCGACCTGCGCGGGATCAAAGGCGTGAGCCGGTCGAGCTTGCGGACCTATCAGCAGGCTCTGCGGTTGTTCTGCCACTACCTGACCGATCCCGCTTACGGGTGGGCCGGTGAATGCGAGCGGCGGTTCGGCACGCATCCGGTGCAGGTGTGCCATGAGTGGAACACCGCGGTGCACGTGCAGGACAACGAGTCCGAGCCGGCCAAGCGGGCGTTCACCCTGGACGAGATCCAGGCGTTCTTCGACTACGCCGACGACGCGGTGCCGCGGGTGCGGGACTCCGGCCGCAAGGGCTGGCTGGCGGCGTTCCGCGACGCCACCCTGTTCAAGGTCGCCTACGCCTTCGGCCTGCGGCGCACCGAGACGCGGATGCTGGACACCGCCGACCTCGCGCCCAATCCGCATGCCCGGGAGTTCGGCGAGTACGGGGTGCTGCACGTGCGGTTCGGCAAGGCCAAGCCCGGCAGTCCGCCCAAGCGGCGCAGCGTGCTGACCGTGTGGGACTGGTCGGCGGAGGTGCTGGAGGAGTGGGTCACCGAGATCCGGCCGCGCATGGCGCACTCGACCGGTCCCGCGTTGTGGCCCTCGGAGCAGTCGGCGCGCATCAGCGGCGCTGCGCTCAACGCCCGCTTCGCCACCTACCGCGACGCGCTCGGTCTGGAGCCAGGACTGGACTTCCACTCGCTGCGCCGCTCCTACGTCACGCACCTGATCGAGGCCGGCTGGGACCCGTTCTTCGTCCAGCAGCAGGTCGGTCACGAACACGCGTCCACCACCTCCATCTACACCTGCGTCTCCTCGGACTTCCGCACCCGCACCCTGCGCCGCAGCCTTGATGACACCCTTGCCTCGGCACTGACATCGACCACCGACGGCGGGAGCGCGCGATGAACGCGATGAAGAGGCGAGTCGGCTACGACTGGCGGCTGCGGGACCTGATGGCCGATCACGGCATGTTCTCCACCACCGAACTCGTTCCGCTGCTACGTGATCGTGGTGTCGAGTTGTCGGTCTCGCAGGTCCACCGGCTGGTCACCGGCACCCCGGAGCGGCTGTCACTGACGGTGCTGGCCGCGTTGTGCGACATCTTCGAGTGCAGCCCCGCCGAGCTGATCCACACCGAGGCCGCGAACGTCACCCGTCGCACCGCCACCGGATCGGCGGGCACGGCCACACCGCCGGCCGCTGAAGCCGGAGCGCTGCGACCTACCCGCGCTCGCATCCGTCCGCAGTGACCTCTCGAACCCGAACGCAGTGGGGCGAAACACGGCTCGCCGACAGCAAGTGCGTGCGCTGCGACCGCTTCTCCCGGCCCGCTGTCCGTTGGGAGGGACCGGTTTGCCGCCCGTGCATCAAACGCGCGACCCGTGACCGGGGCTGCTGCCCGAAGTGCGGCGACCACCGGTTGCTGCCCGGACGCGACGGCACCGGCCTCGCGATCTGCCGCGACTGCGCGGGCATCGCGCGCTCGTTCTTCTGCCGCCGCTGCGGTCATGAAGGACTGCTGGTCGGCGACAAGCTCTGCGAACGCTGCACCCTCACCGACCGCCTCACCACAGTGCTCGACGACGGCACCGGCCGGCCTCGCGCGGAACTGCTGCCGCTGCTGGAGAAGCTGCGCCTGACCGACACACCGCACAACGGCCTGACCTGGCTGGCCAAACCCGGCACCACCGAGCTGCTCACCGCACTGGCCACCGGCACCATCGCGATCAGCCACGACGCCCTGGCCGCCCACCCCGCCTGGCGCAAAGCCACCTACCTGCGTGAGCTGCTGATCACCTGCGGCATCCTGGCGCCGATCGACAAACAGCTCATGCTCTTCCAACGCTGGCTCACCACCCAGCTCGCCGACATCGCCGACGCCGAACACCGAGCTCTGGTGCAGCGCTTCGCCACCTGGAACGAGCTGCGGCGCCTGCGCCACAAGGCCGAGCAGGCACCGTTGACCCCGGCCACCGTCCGCGTCTCCCGCGAACGCGTCCGCCAAGCCGCCGCACTGCTGACCTGGCTCGACAGCAGCGGCCACACCCTCACCACCTGCCCGCAAGCCGACCTGGACAGCTGGCTCGCGGCCAACCCTCAGACCCGAAAGCCCGCTACGGCGTTCCTGCGCTGGGCGGGTCAGACAGCGGTCACGCCCCGGCGACGGCTCACCAGAGCACCACTGCCCGCGGCCACCATCCAGCCACGCCGACAGCAGCACGCACTGATCAACACACTCGTCACGGCCGACGACTGGCCACTGCGCGAACGCCTCGTCGCGCTGCTGGTACTGCTCTACGCCCAGCCTCTCAGCCGGATCACCCGCCTGCGGCGCACCGACATCACGATCATCGGTCCCGACGTCTTCATCAGGCTCGGCGACCCACCCGCCCCGCTGCCACCACCACTGGACGGCATGACCCGCCAACTCCTCGAACACCGCAACACCTACCGGGGCCCGAACGCCAACACCGACTGGCTCTTCCCAGGCAAATGCCCCGAGCAGCCCATCCGGCCAAGAACACTCAACAACCGCTTCTCCACACTCGGAATACCGATCCAACTCGGCCGAACCACCGCCTTGCGGGAACTCCTGCACACCACACCCAGCCCTGTGGTCGCCTCCATGCTCGGAATCCACCCCGACACCACCGCTCGAATA
>NZ_LWLC01000033.1:0-95264 GCF_001905065.1 Saccharothrix sp. CB00851 | reverse complement strand
ACCAGTACAAAAAAGCCCACAAGGCCAAGGCGACAGGTTAAAGATCAAGCTTACGGGCACTCCAGGCAGGCCAAAGCCGGGCAGGCCTGGCGGATAAAGCGCCCGCCAAGCCTGCCCGGCTTCGACCAGCCTAAAGCACCCGAACCCCATGTAAAATCGGGCCTCTGCGGTTGGGCTGCGGGTCCGTTGTTCAGCTGTTGGGACTGGTGATGTGGTTGAGTCGCCAGGCGACGGCGACCGCTATGACGAGCGAGCCGATGGCGGCGTAGACGGCGGTTCCGAATGCGGCGAACTGGAGTAGCAGGCCGAACGCCACCGACGAGATGAGGCGGGCGATTGCCTGTCCCGTCTGGACCACGGCCAAGCCGGACGCCCGCAATGACTCCGGCACCAGTGTGCTCACCCGTGCCGAAAGCACGCCATCCGTTGCGGCATAGAACAAGCCGTGCATGATCAGTGCTGCGGCGACCCCGACGTATCCAGTCCCCCCGACGAGAAGCAGCACGTACACGGCCAACAGCAACACATGCCCACCGAGGAACACCGGCCACCGACCAACCCGGTCCGCCAGCCGCCCCACCGGCGCCGCAGCGGCCAGGAACACCAAAGCCGTCCCCAACGGCAGCAACGGCAACAGGTGCAGCGGCGCGTTCGTCGCCTTCTGCACCAGGATGAACACGAACGCGTCCGACAACGTCGCCAACCCCAGCACCGCCGCCCCGACCGCCAACCTCCGGTACCCGACCTCCCGCAGCAACCCCACCCCGGCCCGCACCGACGGGCGCGGCCCGGTCACGACCGACCGGCGGTCCTCCCGCACGAACGCCACCAGCACGATCAGCCCCACCACCGCGAAGCACGCGCTCACCACGAAAACCGGTCCTGCTACCGTCCCGACCCAGTACATCAGCAGGAACGTCACCAAGGGCCCGAGCAGCGCACCTACCGTGTCCATGCTCCGGTGCAGCCCGAACGCCGCGCCCAACCGCTCCGGCGGCGTCGCCAACGAGATCAACGCGTCACGAGGCGCCGTCCGCAACCCCTTGCCCGCACGGTCCGCCGCCATCGCCGCCCCGATCCCGAACGCCGACGCGCCGACCACCGGGAAGATGAGCTTCGTCACCGCCGACAGCCCGTAACCGACCGCCGCGACCGCCTTGTGCCGGTGCGTCCGGTCCGACAGGTGACCGCCGACCAACCTCAACACCGCCGTCGCACCCGTGTACAGCCCGTCCAGCAGCCCGAACTGCGCGTAGCCCATGTTGAGCGTGAACAGCAGGTAGACCGGCATGAACGCGGTGACCATCTCGGCCGACACGTCGGTCAGCAGGCTCACCGCGCCCAGTGCGACCACCGTGCCGGGAACCTCGCCCTTGACCCGTCCCCGTGGCCGGACGGACGCAACGTACATGCACCCGATATCGGTCACCGCACGTGACCGTTACCGCCGTCCGGGCCTGTCGTAACGGGGACCACCCCGAAGCCGATGACGCGGGTATGCCGGACATTGCGCAGCCCCGCGTCCGCGTGGGCGCCGTCGACGTGTGGTCCGTCCACGAGTCCGGTGTCGCCGATCACGTCGCCGAAGCCTGGCGACGGGCCGAGGGCGGCGCGATCGTCACGGCCAACGTGGACATCGTGCGCGCCGCCACCCGCCGCCCCGAGCTGGCCGCGCTGATCGCCGAGTCCGAACTCGTCGTCGCCGACGGCATGCCGGTGGTGTGGGCGGGCAGGCTCGCGGGCGTTCCGCTGCCCGAACGCGTCACCGGCTCGTCGCTGGTGTTCACCCTCGCCGAGGCCGCCGCGCGCGAGGACCGCTCGATCTACCTGCTCGGCGGCGAGCCGGGCGTGCCGGAGAAGGCCGCCGACGTGTTGCGCGCCCGTTACCCCGGCCTGCGCGTCGCGGGCACGGACTCGCCGCCGTTCGGGTTCGACGCCTCCGCCGACGCCACCGCCGAGACCGTGGCCAAGGTGGTTCAGGCCAAGCCGGACCTGGTCCTGGTCGGTCTCGGCTTCCCCAAGCAGGAACGCCTGATCCGGCTCCTGCGCGCTCAGCTGCCCCAAGCGTGGTTCCTCGGTTGCGGCGCGGGCATCCCGATGGCCGCGGGCGAGTTCCGCCGCGCCTCCGGCGTGGTGCAGAAGCTGGGCGCCGAGTGGCTGCACCGCCTCGCGCTCGAACCGCGCCGCCTGGCCAGGCGCTACCTGCGCGACGACCTGCCGTTCGCGTTCCTCCTGCTCGGGGGCGCGCTGCGCACCCGGTTCCGCCGTTCGACCGCCGACGGCGTCGGCACCCAGACCGGGGAGTAGAAGTGCCGCTTGCCGTCGTCGTCGTGACCTACCACAGCGCCGAGGTCGTCGAGGAGTGCCTGACCTCCGTCACCGCGGCCCTGCGGTCCATTCCGGACAGCCGGATCATCGTGGTGGACAACGCTTCCGCCGACACCACGCTGGACATCGTCGCCCGCGTCGCACCTCACGCCCAGATCGTCGCCCGCACGTCCAACGACGGCTTCGCCGCAGGTGTGAACGCCGGGTTCGCCGCCGCGCCGGACTGCGACGTGCTGGTGCTCAACCCGGACGTCCGGCTCCACCGCGACGCCGTCACGCTGCTGCGCGCCGCCCTCGCCATGCCCGGCACCGGCATCGCCGTGCCACGCCTGGCCGGTCTCGACGGCGCGCCCCAGCTCTCCCTGCGTCGCGCGCCGAACCCGTTGCGCGCCTTGGGTGAAGCGATCCTCGGCGGCACCCGCGCCGGACGTTCCGAGTCGCTCGGCGAACTGGTCGTCGACCCCCTCCGCTACGAAACGGCCGGCACCGCCGACTGGGCGACCGGCGCGGCGTGGCTGATCTCGCGCGAGGCGCGTGCGGCGACCGGTGTGCTGGAGGAGCGGTACTTCCTGTACTCGGAGGAGACCGAGTACATGCTGCGCGCGGGCAAGCGCGGTTACGCGGTCCGCTACGAACCGCGGGCACGCGCCGTGCACATCGGCGGCGAGCAGTCGACGTCCCCCGTCCTGTGGTCGATGGCCACCACCAACCGCGTCCGCATGGTCCGCGAACGCCACGGCCGCTTGGCCGCGTTCGCGATGTGGTGGGCCGTGCTGCTGAACGAACTCTTTCGCGCCCCTCGCGGCACCAAGCACCGCAAGGCCGTCGCCGACCTGCTCCGCTGGCGCCGCTGGCCCTCCCGCCCCGACCGAGACCCCGGACCGGGCTGGATCTGCTTCTCCGCTCAAGACTGGTGGTACCACAACCGGGCGCACTCGGACTTCCAGCTGATGCGGTCGATGTCCGCGCACCGCCGGGTGCTGGTGGTCAACAGCATCGGCATGCGGATGCCGACCCGCGGCAACAGCACGCACGTGTCCCGGCGCATCCTGCGCAAGCTGCGCAGCGTGGCCAAGTTCGTGCGCCGCCCGATGCCCGACTTCTACGTGATGTCACCCCTGCCGCTGCCGTTCTACGGCTCGCCGCTCCTGCGCAAGGTCAACGCCGTCCTGGTCCGCCTCCAAGTCCGCGTGGTCGCCCTCGCGCTGGGCCTGCGCACCCCGGTGATCATGGTCACGATCCCCACCGCGTGGGACGTGGTCGCCCCGATGCGCCGGCACCGCCTGGTGTTCAACCGCTCGGACCGGCACTCCGACTTCCCCGAGGCCGACCGGGCGTCCATCGAGGCCCTGGAGAACGAGCTCCTGGCCAACGCCGACCACGTCGTCTACGTCAGCCACGCGCTGATGGACGAGGAACGGCCGCGCACCGGCCACCGCGCCCACTTCCTCGACCACGGCGTCGACATCCACCACTTCACCGCGCGCCCGGAGCACGAGTGGCCGGACGACGTGCGCGCCGTCCCCGGCCCGCGCATCGGCTTCTTCGGCGCCCTGGACGACTTCGTGGTCGACTTCGACCTGCTGGAACGCGTCGCCGCCGAGCTGCCGCACGCCTCCCTGGTGCTGATCGGTGACGCCACCCACCCGATGGAGCGCTTCGACAAGTACCCCAACGTCCACTGGCTGGGTTTCCGCCCCTACAGCACCATCCCGGCCTACGGTTCGGCGTTCGACGTGGCGATCATGCCGTGGCAGGACAACGACTGGATCAAGCGGTCCAACCCGATCAAGCTGAAGGAGTACCTGGCGCTGGGCCTCCCGGTCGTCAGCACCGACTTCGCCGAGCTGGCCGGCTACACCGACCGCGTCCGCGCCGCCCGCACCCACGCCGACTTCGTCGAGGCCCTCCGCACCACCCTGGCCACCGGCCCCCAACTCCCTCCGCACGCCCTCCGCGCCTCCGTGGAACCCCACTCCTGGCAAGCCCGCACCGAAACCCTCCTCTCCCTCACCACCTCTTGACCCCCGCGTGTCCTACGTTCAGAACGACCGTGTCCTACGTTCAGGACCCCCGAGTTGAACACTCAGAACACCCCAGACGGGTCCTGAGGCACCCTCGACTCCGTGACCTCACCGGAGGTTGCGCGGCTGTGGGCTGCGCCGCGAACCTCGCCATCCGGCCCGAGCGGGGCGGCCGGCGCATCTAGGGTGGGTGTCGTGCAGCCACTGCCCCCGAACGCCCCGTCGCGGATCGGCGACTACACGCTGCTCGCCGCACTCGGCCGCGGCGCGATGGGGTCGGTCTACCTGGCGCGGTCGCGCGGCGGGCGGCCGATCGCGGTCAAGGTCGCGCGCGCCGAGCTGGCCGACAACCCGGAGTTCCGCGAGCGCTTCCGCCGCGAGGTCGAGATGGCCCGCGCGGTCGGCGGCTTCTGGACCGCCACCGTCGTGGACGCCGACCCCGACGCCGAACGGCCGTGGATGGCCACCGAGTACATCCCGGGCCCGAGCCTCCAACAGGCCGTCCAGGACCACGGCCCCCTGCCCGAACGCGCCGTGCGCCGCCTCGCCGGTGGCCTGGCCGAGGCGCTGGTCGCGATCCACGGCGCGGGCCTGGTGCACCGTGACCTCAAGCCGTCCAACGTGCTGCTGGCCGACGACGGCCCCCGCGTGATCGACTTCGGCATCGCCCGCGCCCTGGAGCACTCCGCGCTCACCGAAGCGGGCATCGTGTTCGGCACCCCCGGCTACCTGTCACCCGAGCAGGTGGTCGGTGGCAAGATCACCACCCAGAGCGACGTGTTCGCGCTCGGCTCGGTGCTCGTCTACGCCGCGACCGGCGGCGGCCCGTTCGGCGAGGGTGCCACGTCCGCGCTGGTCTACCGGGTGGTCCACCAGGAGCCGGACCTGTCCCGGGTGCCACCGGGCCTGGTTCCGCTGATCGTGCCGTGCCTGGTCCGCGAACCGGCGAACCGGCCCACGCCCGCGCGCCTGCTGGAGGCGATCGGCCCGCCGTCCGCCGAACCGTCGTGGCTGCCCGACCGGGTCCGCACCATGGTCGAGCAGCGGCACACCGAGCTGAGCAAGCTGCCCGCCAAGCCGCCGACGCGGGTGCTGGTGGAAGACCCACCGCCCAAATCACCGACGCTCGTCGCACCGGCCCAGACGCACACCCCAGCCCCCGTGCCGACCCGCACCCCCGCCCGGACCGACCCCGAACGCAAGGAGGTCCGCCCCACCGGCGTCCGGTTCAAGACCTCCCGCGCCGTGGGCCTGAGCTGGGCCGGGGCGCACCTGCTGGCCTCCCTCGTGTCGGCCTCCGTCCTCGACCCCGTCGCCGGTGCGCCCGGTGCCGTGCGGCTGGCCGCGGGCATCGCGTTCCTGGCGTTCGCGGTCGCCGCGATCCGACTGCTGATCGGCGCCGCACGCGCACCGCTCACCCTGGACGTCGGCCCCGACGGCATCACGCTCTCCAACGGCACGCACACCCGCCGCCTGCCCTGGTACGCGATCTCCCGCGTCAAGGTCGAGGCACACCACGCCCGCCCGTGGCTCGTGGTCTGGCTGGTCTCCGCCGCCAAGACCCCGGACACCCTGGGCCGCGGCAGCTTCACCCGGCACAAGGGCGGCCTGCGCGTCTACCCGATCTCGCACGAGCGCTACCGCAAGCGCCGCGACCGGGACGTGGTCGAGCTGCGCTCCGCCCTCGCCTGGTACGGCTCCGCCGCCTACGACCCCCGGTGAGGTGCGCGCCGCGGACGAGCCTGGAGAGCGGCCGGTGGATCGCGGCCACGCCCACCGACCGGGTCACCGGCCGCCGAACGGTCAGCGACCGCTGAACGGCCTCAGCGACCGCTGAACGTCGCCTTGCCCGGACCGTCGGCCAGGAACGACCGCACCGCACCACGCAGGTCCTCGCTGTCGAACAGCTCCGCCGCGATCGCCGTGACGTGCTCGTCCGCCTCGGCCACGCCGCCGCTCTCGAAGTGCGCCAGCACCCGCTTGGTCGCCGCGTGCGCCAACGTCGGCCCGGTCGCCAGCGCCAGCGTGAACTCCAGCGCCGCGTCGTCGAACCCCTCGTCCGGCAGCACCCGGTTGACCACGCCCCACCGCTCCAGCGTGGCCGCGTCGTAGCGCTCGCCGGTCATCACGAGTTCCTTGGCCCGTCCCAGGCCCGCCCTCGCGGCCAGCCGCTGCGTGCCGCCCATGGTCGGGGTCAGCCCGACGACCTTCTCCACCAGCCCGAACGTCGCCCGCCGCGCGGCCAGCACGATGTCGCACGCCACCGCGACCTCGAACGCCCACGTCAGGCACAGCCCGTGCGCGGCGAACACGGTGGGGAACGGCAGCGCGGCCACCCGTTCCGGCAGCTCCAGCATGGTGTCGAGCAGCGACTTGGCCCGCGCCGACGTCTCCTGCTCGGCGAACAGCCGCACGTCCACGCCACCGCTGACGACCTTGCCCTCGAAGCGGACGAGCAGTGCCCGCGCGGGCCGCTCCTCCAGGTCCTCGACCGCCGCCTCCAGCAGGTCCTGCAACTCGGCGGTGTAGAGGTTCAGCGGGGGAGCGTCCACGGTGAGCACGGCGAGCCCGACGGCGTCCCGCTCCAGCCGGACCTGTTGCGCTGCCACGGGCGTGGACTCTACACGCGTCCGGAGCGCCGAAAACCACGTGTCCGAATGGCCCAGCGCGAGTGAAAATCTGCCAATGAGTTCCTGGACCGTTCAGCCCGAGCCGGTTGACAGCCCGACCGCCGTCGCCGTGATCCGCACCTACTTGACCGACATCATCGCCCGCTACTACGGCCGCCCGGCCACGCCGGCGGAGGTCGACCAGGCGATCGCGGACGACCCGACCGACGACTTGGCGCGGTTCTTCGTCGGTCGCCGGGACGACGTGGTGCGAGGGTGTGTCGGGTTCCGCATGGTCGACCGCGAAACTGCGGAGATGAAGCGGATGTTCGTCGATCCGGCGGCGCGCGGCACCGGCGGGGGAGCGGCGTTGCTGGCCGCGGTCGAAGAGGGTGCCGTCTCATTTGGCGCCACGGCCACTCGCCTCGACACCCGTACTGACCTGGTCGAAGCGCGGGCGTTGTACGCGCGGCACGGCTACCGTGAGGTGCCCGCGTTCAACGACGACCGCTATGCGGAGCACTGGTTCGAAAAGCGGCTATAGGGGCCATTGGGTTCCCATATCACTGTTGTGATGTGTCTCACTTGACACTGAATAAACGCCCCAGTTGAGTATGTGGCGAAAGTCGGCCGCGGAATGAAATGGGGATCAGTCCAGTGGCTTTCGCCGTTGAGTTGACATTTCGTGATGCGCGCCAGGTGCGGAGATCCATTCATCTCGCACACCGGGAATATTGGCGTCCGTTGGCCGAGCAGGGAGTGCTCGTCGGAACCGGCCCCTGGGCCGATGGTTCCGGCGTGCTGCTCATCGTGCAGGTGCCGGACGACGCCGCGGCCCGGGACCTGGTGCGTGGTGACCCGTACGTGCGATCGCAGTCGATCGCGGAGGTGCGCTTACGCCAGTGGCACGTGCTGCTGGGTGTGCCGGAAGGTGAGCGCGTGCCGGGCATCGTCCGGCCGCGCGACGGGCAGAGCGCCGAGGCGCGCTCGCGCGAGCCGTTGACGCCGCACGAGCACCGGATCGCGCTGATGATGTTGGAGGGGATGACGAACCGGCAGATCGCCGAGCACTTCTCGGTGTCGACCCGGGCCGTCGAACTCCACATCACCCGCATCTACCGCAAGCTCGACATCGGCAGGCGGGCCCAGCTCGCCGCGGCGATGCCGTGGGGCCAGCGCTCGTACCTCTAGACGCACGTACCGGTCATGAGCAGTGCCGCGAGGGCCGACGGGGGCAAACCCGCCGGTCCTCGCGGCTTCCGCACCGCTCACGCCAGCAGGTCCACCCGCGACGCCGCACCGAGCTTGCGCAGCACCCGCGCCACGTGCTGCTCCACCGTGCGCGGCGACAGGAACAGCACCTCGGCGATCTCCCGGTTCGTCCGGCCCCGCGCCAACAACCGGGCCACGTCCCGCTCCCGCGGCGACAACGCGTTGCCGTACCCGCGCCGACCGCGCCGTGACGGCGTCGCCACGCCCGCACCGCGCACCAGGTGCCGGCACCGTGCCGCGTCACGGCTCGCGCCCAGCGCGTCGAACCTCGCGGCCACCTCGCCCAGCGCGGACACCGCCGCGTCGTCCCCGCGCTCCAACGCCACCCGCGCGATCCGCTCCGACAACGTCGCCGAGTAGTACCGCAGCCCCAGCTCGTCGGCCGCACGTCGGGCGTCCTCCAGCAGGAACGCGGCGTCGTCCCGCTCCGCCGCCAACGCCCGGCACACCTTCAGCGCCACGTGCGCCAACGGCGCGTCCCGGCCTGCCAGCCCCGCCTCGAACTCCTCCACCAGCGTGGCCGCGTCCTCGACCCGCCCGGCCGCGCGGAACGCCTCCACCGCGGCGGGCGCCAGCTCGCCCAGCCACGCCCACACGCCCTTGCGCCGCGCCAGGTCCAGTCCCCGGTCCGCCTCGGCGCACGCCCGTGCCGGGTCACCGCGTTCCGACCACAGCCTGGTCAACGCCGCGAACCCGCCCAGCGCGACCGGCGTGATCGAGTTCTCCACCGACCGCACGCCGCAGTCGGCCAGGTGCCGCTCGGCCGCGTCCCAGTCGCCCCGTGCCACCGCCAGGCACCCCAGCACCAGGTTGATCTCCCCGGCGACCGGCAGCATCTCCCGGTA
Organism: Saccharothrix sp. CB00851; assembly: GCF_001905065.1. NCBI lineage: Bacteria > Bacillati > Actinomycetota > Actinomycetes > Pseudonocardiales > Pseudonocardiaceae > Saccharothrix > Saccharothrix sp. CB00851. The sequence goes on along the minus strand of NZ_LWLC01000033.1, from coordinate 86,186 downwards.
CTCCTCCAGCAGCCGCGCGGCCCGGTCGGCGAGCGTGCCCCAGTCGCCGCGGTACCAGTCCAGGTGCAGGCGGGTGGACTGGCCGGTGCCCTCGGTGAACGGCACGCCCGCGCCGACGGTGAGCCGCAGCCCCCGGTCGAGGAAGTCGCGGGCCAGGTCGAAGTGGCCGACCAGGGCGAACGCGTCGGCCAGGTTGCAGTGCGCCCGCGCGAGGTGCCGGCGGACACCCACGTCGGCCGCCGTGCCGGGCAACCGGTCCAGTTCCGCCATCACGGTGTGGTCGCCGATGCTCATCCGCGAGCCGAGCTGGTTGGCCAGCAGCGCGAACCGCACCTCGTCGTCCGCGCAGGTCGCGATGAACGCCTCCACCTCGTGCAGCCACCGCAGGTGCTCGGCCAGCGGCGTGGCGCCGACGAACGGCTGGGCGAGCACGGCCCGTGCCCGCATTGCCAGGTCCGGGCGCGCGGCCAGCTCCTCGATGGCGTGCTCGAAGACGACCCGGCTGTGCCGCGGGCCGTCGAACTGGCGGATCAGCAGGAAGCCGAGGTTCAGCCGCACCTGGCCGCGCGCGGCGGTGGACAGCCGGTGGTCGTCCAGCAGCCGTTCCAGCGTGGCGCGGGGGTCGTGCTGGTCGAGCCCGCCGCGGGCGACCTGGCCGAGCTTGACGGCGAGCCGGTCCACGTCGGCGGGCGTGAGCGACGCCTCGTCCAGCAACCGCTGGTAGAGGTGGGTGGCGGTGGACGGGTCGCCGACCTCCAACGCCCGGTCGGCGGCGGCTTCACCGTGCCGCAGCCAGTCGTCCCGCAGCCCGGCGCGACGGCTGTGCTCGGCCAACTGCATGAACGGGCGTGGCGTGGCGTGGTCGAGGGCACGCAGCGCGCGCAGGTGCAGGCGTTGCCGTTCGGGGCCGGTGAGCGTGTCGTAGACGGCTTGCTGGGCGAGGGCGTGGCGGAAGCCGTAGTGGACGTCGGCCGTCTCGTGCAGCACACCGCTGTGCAGCGCGTGGGTGAGCGCGACGCGGGCCCGGTCGGGTGCGACGGCGCCGACCTCGGCGAGGAGCTCTTCGGTGGCGGGCACGCCGAGCACGGCGGCGGCCTCGGCGATGCGCCTGCCCGTGGCGGGCAGCCCGGCCAGGCGTTCGCCCATCGCGTCCCGCAGCAGCGCGGGCACCTCGACCGCGTCCAGCAGCCGCCAGTCCGGGTCGCGCAGGGCCCGCAGCACCTCTTCGACCACGAACGGGATGCCGGCCGTGCGCTCGTGCAGCCGGGCGGCGAACTCGGCGGGGACGGCATCCACGTCGAGGATCGCGGCGGTGAGGTCGTGCACCTGGTCGACGTCCAGCGGAGCCAGTTCCACCAGCACGGACGCCACCCCGGCGGGCGGGCGGTAGGCACGGCCCAGCGGCATGCCGCCCGGTGCGTCCTCACGGCGGTAGGTGACCAGCGTGGTCAGGTTCGGCGGCGGGTCGGCCATCAGGAAGCGCAGCAGGTGGCGGCACCCGTCGTCGGCCCAGTGCAGGTCCTCGACCACCAGCAGGACCGGGCCGAGCGCGGACAGCAGCTCGCGCACCGCGCGGAACAGGTGGTGCCGCTCGTGCCGGGGGTCGTCGGGGCGTTCGGGCGGGTCGGGCAGGTGCCCGGCGAGTTCCGGCAGCAGCGGTCTCAGCACGCCCGCGACCGGGCTCAGTGACACCCGACCCAGGTAACCGCCCACGGTGCGCAACGCGTCGAGCACCGCGCCGTACGGGAACGGCTCGCGCAGCGGCTGGCAGAACCCGGTGAGCACGCGCAGCGGCCTCAGCTCGGGCCGGCCGAGCAGCTCGCGCACCAGCCGGCTCTTGCCGACCCCGGCCTCGCCGGCCACCAGCACCACGGACGGCTGGGACGCCACGGCGCCGGTCAGCGCGGCCAGCTCGTCGCCCCGGCCCACCAGGACCGGCGAGCTGGTTCGCGGTGGCGTCATGGGCACTCCGGGCACGGGCGAGGAGGTCGACCGGACCCCTGTATTAGAACCCGAATCGTTCGGCCGGAGCACCCCCTCGACCTGCGGTGACGATATAGGGCTGATCGGGTGGCAATCAGGGGCGAACGGGTACGGAACCGAGGCATAAAAGTTCACCGACCGTGCGGTATGTCACATGATTAGGCGATTCGGGTGACTTTTGTCAATACTCCTTACCCGTCGGTAACGTGAGTGGTGGGAGTCCCGTTGGTACGCAACCTCGTCATCGGATCCACCGTGCTCGCCGTGCTGCTCGCCGGGTGCGGCGCGGAGGAAGAGGCGCCGATCAAGACCGGCCCGGGCGTCACCGACGACACCATCTCGCTGGGCGTGCTCACCGACATGACGGGACCGTTCTCGGCCACGTCGCTCATCCGGATCAAGGGCTACGAGCTGTTCCTGAGCCAGCTGAACGAACGCGGCGGCATCTGCGGTCGCAAGGTCGAGCTCAAGCAGGCCGACCACGGCTACGACGTCGACCGGGCGTTGACCGCGTACTTCGACCTGGAGCCGCAGGTGCTCGGGTTCATGGACATCACCGGCGCGCCGATGACCGACGCCATCGAGCCAGACCTGATGCAGACCCGCGCCATCGCCGCGCCCGCCTCGTGGTCGGCGACCCTGCTGGGCAACCCGCACATGATGGTCGTCGGCACGACGTACGACCTCGACCTGATCAACGGGCTGGACCACTTCAAGCGCAGCGGACTGATCGGTGACGGTGACGCGGTCGGGCACGTCTACGTCGACAGCGACTACGGGCGCAACGCCCTCGAAGGCAGCACGTTCGTCGCCGAGCGGTGGGGCCTGAAGCTGGTCACCAAGCCCGTCCAGGAGACCTCGGACGTGGCGCCGCAGGTGGCGGAGCTGCGTGCGGCAGGGGTGAAGGCGGTCGTGCTGAGCACGTCGCCGCAGCAGACGGCGACCGCCGCGGTGACCGCCGAGCGGCTGGGCTGGGAGGCGCCGTTCCTGGTCAGCGTGCCCGGCTACGACCCGCAGATCCTCGACTCGCCCGCGGCCGCCGCGGCGGTGAAGCGGGTGCAGGTGGTGTCGCCGATCTCGCCGTTCGCCACGGACCTGCCCGGGCCCCGCGCGGTGGCGGAGGCGTTCAAGCGCGAGTTCCCGGAGCTGGACCCGAACGCGTCGGTGGACCACGGCTACGTGGTCGCGACGGCGTTCGCGGCGATCCTGGAGAAGGCTTGCGCCGCCCGCGACCTGACCCGGGACGGTGTGCTGCGGGCGTTCCAGGACACCAACAAGGTCGAGACGCACGGCCTGACCGGCGACCTGCGGTTCTCGCTGGTGGGCCGGCCGTCCTCGACGAAGTCGTACCTGTCGCGGCTGGACCCGGCGACACCCGGCGGGCTGGCCGTGGTCGCCAGCCTGTTCGAGTCCGAGCTGGTCAAGCTCAAGGGCACCCGCGCCAAGTAGTTTCCGCCGGTTCACGCGGGGAATCCGAGGCGCATGATCGAGGTGCGCTTGGTGGTGCCGGCGTCGGTGGAGCAGGTGTTCGCGGTGCTGGCCGACGGCTGGTCCTACGCGGGCTGGGTCGTGGGTGCCGCGCACATCCGGGAGGTCGACGCCGGGTGGCCGGGTACCGGTACGCGGATCCACCACAGCGTCGGCGCGTGGCCGGTCGCCGTGCAGGATGTGACCACGGTGCTGGACGTCGACCCACCCCGGATGCTCGAACTGGAGGCCCGCCTGTGGCCGCTGGGCGCCGCACGCATCCGCTTCACCCTCGCCCCCGCCTCCGAGGGCTGCGAGGTCACCATGGCGGAGGAGGCGATCAAGGGCCCCCTCTCCCTGCTCCCCACCCCGGCCCAGTCCCTCTTCCTGATCCCCCGCAACCGCGAAACCCTGGCCCGCCTCGCCGACCGATCCACCCGCAAACACACCCCCTGACCCCGCGCGTGTCCTACGTTCCGAACGCGCGTGTCCTACCTCCAGAACACCCGTGTCCTACCTCCAGAACACCCATGTTGAACGCTCAGAACGCCCGACCGCGCGGACAGCGGCGGCTCCGGTTGTTCTGAGCGTGCAACATGGGTGTTCGCAACGTAGGACACGCGCGTTCCGAACGTAGGACACGCGGGTTAGTAGAGGGCTTGGTGGAGGGTGCGGAGGAGGAGGTGGTAAGCGTCGCCGGCCAGGTTGTTGCGGGTCAGGGCGGCGCGGGCGGCGTTGGCGCCGGGAGCGCCGTGGACGCCGCCACCCGGGTGAGCGGACGCGGAGGTCAGGTAGAGGCGGTCGATCGGGGTGTCGGCCCGGCCCAGGCCCGGCACCGGGCGGAAGACCAGCTGTTGGTGGATGGCCGCGGTCCCGGAGTTGATCGAACCGCCCACCAGGCCGCGGTTGCGGGTTTCCAGGTCCTCCGGGCCGTGCACGACGCGGGCACGGATCAGGTCGCGGAACCCCGGCGCGTGCTGCTCGATCAGCTGCTCCACCCGGTCGGCACGGCGACGCAGCCGATCCGACGGCCACCGCTCACCCCGCGGCACGTGCGTGTACGCCCACGCCGTCTCCGTACCCGCCGGTGACCGCGTCGGGTCGGTCGTCGTCATCTGCCCCATGATCACGAACGGCGTGCGCGGCACCCGCCCGCAAGCGATCTCCGTGCTCGACATGGCCAACCCGTTGAAGTCGCCTCCCAAGTGGACGGTCCCCGCCCCGCGCACCTCCGACGCCGTCCACGGCACCGGCCCGTTCAACGCCCAGTCCACCTTGATCGTCGCGTCGTCCCACTCGAACGACGCCAGGTCCGACACCAACCGCGCCGGCAGGTGCTCCGACCCCACCAACCCCAGGTACAGCACCGGCGCGGGCACGTCCGCCAGCACCGCCTTCCGCGCCCGCACGTACCCGCCCCCCGCGTCACGCACCCCCAGCGCACGCCCACCGGCCACCACCACCCGCTCCACCGCCCGACCGCACCGCACCACACCACCGAGCCGCCGCACCATCGCCCGCGTCAACGCACCGGCACCGCCCTCCGGCACCGGGTACCCCACGTCCTGCCCGAGCATCGACAGCAACCACCCGAACGCCGCCCCACCCGCCTGATCCGGCCCCAGGTCCGTGTGCATCGCATTGCCCGCCAACAACAACGACGCACCCTCACCCGTGAACCGCTCGTCTCCGAACGCCCGAACCGACTGCAGGAAGGACCGCGCGAACCGCAACGCCCCACCCGGCCCCAACGAGCCCGCCAACCCGACCCCGGCCCGCACCGGCGGGAACGGCCGCATCAACGCCTCGACCAACTTTGACCGGACCCGCTGCCACAACGCGAACTCCGCCCGCCACGCGTCACCGTCACCCGCGCCGAACGCCTCCACCGACGCCGCCGTCCGATCCACGTCCCGCGACAGCACCACCGCCCGGTCGTCCGGCAGCACGTGCGCCAGCACCTCCGGCGCCCACCGCCACCGCAACCCGTGCCGCTCCAGGCCCAACCCGGAGATCACCGGCGACGCCGCGCCCAGCGGGTAGAACGCGCTGAACAGGTCGTGCCGGAACCCGGGTTCGGTCAACTCGGCCGTGCGCACCGCCCCACCGGGCTCCTCGGCGGCTTCCAGCACCAGCACGTCCCACCCGGCGTCGGCCAGCAGGTTCGCCGCCACCAGCCCGTTCGGGCCGGATCCGATGACCACCGCGTCCACGACTTCGCTCAACGCACGTCTCCCTGGCTCTGATGCACCGGCCGACCGAACCCCAACCGGTGCCACCGTCCCACGTGGCGCGGCGCGAGCGGCCCCCACGTCCCGCGCCCCTCCGCGACCGCCGCCACGAACTCCGCCAACGCCTCCCGCGGCGCGTGCCGCGGTTCCCAGCCCAACGCCCGCACCCGCGTGCAGTCCACCAGGGACGCTTGATCCGCCAACCGCAACCAGCCGGGGTGCACGGGCTGCACGCCCAGCCGCCACGTCGGCCAAGCCGCCGCGCGCAGCACCGCCAACGGCACCGGCAGCAGGAACCCACCGAGCGTCGACGCCAATTCACGCGTGCTCAACGGTGGGTCGGCCGCCACGTTGAACGCGCCCTCCGCCCGGTGCGCCAGGACGACCCGGATCGCCCGTGCCACGTCCTCGGCGTGCACGACCTGAGCCCGCAACCCGGGCCACAGCGGCATCGGCAGCCACCGCCGGCCCAGCATCCCGGCGGGCAGCAACGGGCTCAGCACCCACCGGGCGAGCTCGCCACCGGCGTCCGGCTGCACGATCGCGCACGGCCGCACCACCGCCACCCCGGCCCGACCGGCGAGCATCCGCTCCAGCTCGGCCTTCTGCATGCTGTATGCACTGCCAGGTACCCCGCCGCACGGCCACTCCTCGTCCACCGGACCGGACGAGGGCGTGTACGCCGCCACCGACGACGTCACCACGACGTGCGGCACACCGGCACGTTCCGCCGCACGCAGCACGTGAGCGCTACCGGTGATGTTGGTCCGCCGCATGTCGGGCTCACCCGGCGTGGGCTGCACCGCCCACGCCAGGTGCACCACCGCGTCCGCACCGGCGAACGCCCTGCTCAACACCACCTCGGCGGCCGGCGCACCCACATCGCACGTCACCCACCCAGGTGAACGCACGGGAATCCGCCGGGCGATGCCGACCACCGAGTCGCCCGCGTCCGCGAGCACCCGGCGCAGGGCCGTCCCCACGTTGCCGCTGGCACCCGTGACGACGACCCTCATGGCCGCCGGGTACCCCTACCGGCCCCCGCCAAGCCCCGCGCGCCGCAACGCCTCGGCCATCGCGCCGTTCGCCGGCGGGCGCTCCTGCTGACGCGGCTTGCCGCCGCCACCGCGCTGCCCGCGCTGACCGTCACGCTGCTGCTCCCGCGGCGGCTTGCGGCCCGGCTCGTCCTCCAGCCGCAGCGTCAACCCGATCCGCTTGCGCGGGATGTCGACCTCCAGCACCTTCACCCGCACCACGTCACCGGACTTCACCACGTCCCGCGGGTCCTTGACGTAGGTGTTGGACAGCGCCGAGATGTGCACCAGACCGTCCTGGTGCACGCCGACGTCCACGAACGCGCCGAACGCGGCCACGTTCGTCACCACGCCCTCCAGCACCATGCCGGGCTTGAGGTCGGCGATCTTCTCCACCCCGTCGGCGAACGCGGCGGTCTTGAACGCGGGCCGCGGGTCGCGCCCCGGCTTCTCCAGCTCTCGCAGGATGTCGGTGACGGTCGGCAGGCCGAACGTGTCGTCCACGAAGTCGTCCGGCCGCAACGACTTCAGCACCGCCGTGTTGCCGATCAGCTGCTCCGAACCCGCGCGCTGCTGCATCCGGCGCACCACCGGGTACGCCTCGGGGTGCACGGCGGAGGCGTCCAGCGGGTCGTCGCCGTTCGGGATGCGCAGGAAGCCCGCGCACTGCTCGAACGCCTTCGGACCCAGCCGGGCCACGTCCTTCAACGCCCGCCGCGAGCGGAACGGGCCGTTGCTGTCGCGGTGCTGCACGATGTTCTCGGCCAACCCGGCCGTGATGCCGGAGACCCTGGTCAGCAGCGGCGCGGACGCCGTGTTCAGGTCGACGCCGACGGCGTTCACGCAGTCCTCGACCACCGCGTCCAGCGACTTCGACAGCTTCGACTCGGACAGGTCGTGCTGGTACTGGCCGACGCCGATCGACTTGGGGTCGATCTTCACCAGCTCGGCCAGCGGGTCCTGCAACCGGCGGGCGATGGACACCGCGCCGCGCAGCGACACGTCCATGCCGGGCAGCTCGGCCGACGCGAACGCCGACGCCGAGTACACCGACGCGCCCGCCTCCGACACCACGGCCTTGGTCAGCTTCAGCTCGGGGTGCCGCTTGAGCAGGTCGCCGGCCAGCTTGTCGGTCTCCCGCGACGCGGTGCCGTTGCCGATGGCGATCAGCTCGACCGAGTGCTTCTTCGCCAGCACGGCCAGCTTGGCGATCGACTCGTCCCACCGGTTCGCGGGCACGTGGGGGTAGATCACGTCGGTGTCGACGACCTTGCCGGTCGCGTCGACCACGGCCACCTTCACGCCGGTGCGGAAACCGGGGTCCAGGCCCATCGTGGCCCGGGTGCCGGCGGGCGCGGCCAGCAGCAGGTCGCGCAGGTTCGACGCGAACACCTTCACGGCCTCGTCCTCGGCGAACGCCCGCAGCCGCGACCGCAGGTCGATGCCCAGGTGCACCAGGATCCGGGTCCGCCACGCCCAGCGGACCGTGTCGCCCAGCCAGCGGTCGGCCGGTCGGCCCTGGTTGTCGACCCCGAACCGGGACGCGATCCGCGCCTCGTAGCCGGTGGGCTCGTCCTCGTCGGCCGGGTCGAACTGGAGTTCCAGCACCTCTTCCTTCTCGCCGCGCAGCAGAGCGAGGATGCGGTGCGAGGGCAGCTTGGTGAACGGCTCGGAGAAGTCGAAGTAGTCGGCGAACTTCGCGCCGTCCCCCTCCTTGCCCTCCCGGACCTTGGATGCGAGCCGGCCGCGGGTCCACATGCGTTCGCGCAGCTCGCCGATGAGGTCACCGTCCTCGCCGAACCGCTCGACCAGGATGGCCCGCGCGCCCTGCAACGCGGCGGCGACGTCGGCGACCTCCTCGGTCACGTACGCCTTCGCCACCTCCTGCGGGTCCTGCGTCGGGTCGGCCAGCAGGCCGTCGGCGAGCGGTTCCAGGCCCTGCTCGCGGGCGATCTGCGCCTTGGTCCGCCGCTTCGGCTTGAACGGCAGGTAGAGGTCCTCCAGCCGGGCCTTGGAGTCGGCGGCCAGGATCGAGGCCTCCAGCGCGTCGTCCAGCTTGCCCTGCGACCGGATGGACTCCAGCACAGCCGCCCGGCGTTCCTCCAGCTCACGCAGGTAGCCCAGGCGCTCCTCCAGGGTGCGGAGCTGGGCGTCGTCGAGCGCGCCGGTCGCTTCCTTGCGGTAGCGGGCGATGAAGGGAACGGTGGAACCACCGTCGAGCAGGTCGACGGCGGCGCTGACCTGCCCGGCCCGCACCCCGAGCTCCTCGGCGATCCTCTGGTGAATGGCTGTGGTCACAGCGAGCCATTGTGCCCTGCCCGCCGGGCCACGTTCGGGCACCCCGACCGGGTCGGCCCGCCGAAGCGCTGCTCCGACCGGATCAACCCGTCACACCAGGGTGGTGTCACTCGTCGCCCGGCAGGTACTTCACCCACACCACCGTCCGCCGCCGAGGACCGCACCGCTCGGCCCCCTGACCGCCGCCGCGTCACGGCCGGACCGCCGTCGGTTCAGAGCGCGGCCAGGACCTGGTCCGCCAGTTGCTCCGGGGTGTGCAGGTCGCCCCGGAGGACCAGCGCGTCCGCGGGCAGGGTGTCCCGTGCGGCGACGCAGCGGTCGACGTTGCGCAGGCGGAAGGCGCGGGCGTCGGCGTCGGCCTGGGCGTTGTGCGGGTCCAGGACCTGGGCGTTGATGCGGCGGCGCAGCTCGTCGGGCGGCACGTCGAGGAAGACGTGCAGCAGGGGGACGTCCGCGGCGGCGAGGAGCTTGAACACCTCCTCCCGGTAGGCCGTCTCGACCAGGGTCATGGGCGTGATGACGTGCCGTCCGTAGTCGCGGTGCAGGCCGATCGCGAGTTCGGCGGTCAGCTTCCGCCACAGCGGGATGTCCTGGAAGTCGCCGGTCTCCGGCGGCGGCGCGGAGAAGCGGAGCAGGAAACCGACGTGCTCCGGGTCGAACGACAGGGCGTCCGGCAGCCGCCGACCCAGTTCCTCGGCCAACGTCGTCTTGCCCGCGCCGAACGCGCCGTTGATCCACACGATCATGTTCACCACATTAGGTGCTCCGGGCCCCTGTCCGGACGGCGACGCGGCCGGGACATACTGACCGGTATGACCACACTCGACCACTGGGGCGGGACGAGCCGGCACGTCGACCTCGACGGCGCTCCGGTGCACTACGTCGACTTCGGCGGCGACGGTCCACCGATGGTGCTCGTGCACGGCCTGGGCGGCTCGCACCTGAACTGGTGCCTGCTCGCGCCGCACCTGGTCGACCGGTACCGCGTGCTGGCCGTCGACCTGGCCGGGTTCGGGCTCACCCACCCCGAGGGACGTGCCACGACGGTGCCCGCCAACGCGCGGCTGCTGGAACGGTTCCTCGCCGAGGTGGTCGGTGAGCCGGTGGTGCTCGTCGGCAACTCGATGGGCGGGATGATCGCCATCCTGCACGCCGCCCGCCGTCCCGCGACGGTGACCGCGCTGGCCCTGCTGGACCCGGCCGTGCCGCTGCCGTTCGGCGTCCGGCTGGACCCGCGGGTGACGGCGGCGTTCGCGATGTACGCCGTGCCGGGGCTGGGCCAGTGGTTCCTGGCGAAGTCGCGGGCCGGGGTGTCGACGCGACGGCAGGTGAAGCGGGTGCTGAACCTGGTGTGCGCGAACGCGAAGCTCGTGCCCGAGGAGATGATCCTCGCGTCGATGTCGTTGCTGGAGCAGCGCGCCGAGATCCCGGGCCTGGACGAGGCGTTCCTGGCCGCGGCGCGGTCGGTCGTGTGGACGGGCGCGACCAGCCGTCGTTACTACACGGCGATGAGCCGGGTGCGCGTACCGGTGTACCTGATGTCCGGCGACCAGGACCGATTGGTTCCGGTGGCCTCCGCCCGCGAAGCCGCCCGGCGGAACCCGTCATGGCGCTTCGAGGTCCTGGAAGGCGTCGGCCACGTGCCGCAGTTGGAGGTGCCGGAGCTGGTGGCCGAGCGGATCAAGGGCTGGCTGGCGACCCAGGCTTGACGAACTTCGCCCAGGCCCCGCGCGAGAACGACAGCACCGGTCCGGTGGGCTGCTTCGAGTCGCGGACGTCGATCGCACCGGGCACGAACCTGACCTCGACGCACGCGGGGTTGTCCGCGCTGCGGCTCGACTTGAACCAGCCGGTGCCTTCCCTCACTCAAGCTCCCTGCGGATCTGATCGATCAGACCAAGCGATTCGGTCCGGCCGAGGGCGTATCCCAAGGCCTGGTCATGAGCCAGATTGTACTCGCGCATCCGCATCGGTTGATCAATCAGATCCGTCGACGTGATCGTTTCCTGCCAGACGAGTTCGGGCAGTCGGCTGCTGGCGAAGCCGAAGATGTAGAAGCTCGAACCGCCGAGAGCGTTGTAGTAGTCGGCGGAGAACGGGATGATCCGCACGTCGAGGGTGTCCGGCAGTTGCTCGATCCTGCTCACCAGGTGCCGCAACTGCCCGACCATCACCTCGCGCCCGCCGACCTGCTGCCTCAGCGCGGACTCGGTGATGAGCGCGGTCAGTCGGAGCGGGTCTTCCTTGTCATCGAGCCTTTCCTGGCGCTTCATGCGCACCTCGACGCGGCGGTTGGCCTCGGCCAGTCGGATGCTCGGCCCGCCTCCGCGCATGACCGCCAACGCGTAGGACTCGGTCTGCAACAGGCCGCTGATCAGGCCCGCGTTGTAGGCGCGGATGCCCTCGGCGCCGTGTTCGAAGCCGAAGTACCGCAGCACGTCCGAGCTGAACATGGCTGAATAAGGGCTCCACCAGGCACGCTTGCCCGCCGCCTCACGAAGCTCTTGCAGTTCCTCGAGTTCCGCCTCGTCGAACTCCAGCACGGCGGCGAGTTCGGCCAGCTTGCGGGCGTTGATCTTGAGCTTCCCGTTCTCGATGCCCGAGATGTAGGACTGGCTGGTGCCGATCGCCTTCCCGGCCGACACGGCGGTGACATCCATCAGTTCCCGGCGCTCCCGCAGGCGCAAGCCGAGTTCCCAGGCAGCCACAGACGGCGACATTGCCATGATCATTCACCCGATCGAATTGTGCTACTTGCTAATATTAGCTTTCCTCGGCACGATCATAACAGAGGCGGAGATCGGAGGATCGATGGGTCGGGCGCAGGTTCACCTGTGGGCGCAGGTTCCGGGGGATGTGTGGATCAACTATGAGGTGGAACCGGGAGGTGGTGCGGTGGTGTTCAAGATCGGTCAGGACGTGGAGCTGTACGTGGATCCCAAGGCGCTGACCAAGATCAGCGAGGCGGCGGCGGAGGCGGTCGAGTTGGCGGGCGCGGTGGCGGCCGATCCGCTCAGCCCGCGGTCGAGGTGATCAGTTCGTCGAAGCCCGCGCGGATGCCGTCGGCGAGCACTTGGACGTCCGGCACGCCGTCGAAGTCCGCGTTGATACCGAAGGTGATCTGATCGAGATAGGAGAAGATGCCGACACTGACGCGCATGGTGCTGGCGATCGGCACGTACGGGTAGATCTCGGACAGCCGCCTGCCCAGCATGAACAACGGGATGCGGGGACCAGGGACGTTCGTCGTGACCGTCTGCAACAGCTGCTGGGGGAACCGCATGGCGGTGCGTGAACCCAACGCCAGCAGGGTGGGAGCGGCGAAGTTGGAGAGGTTCGTGAGCACGTCCGCGCCCGCTGCCTGACGGCTGCTCTTGAGGTCGTCCATCTGTTCCCGGATCGACGCCAGTCGCTCCAACGGATCCGACTCACTGACAGGGAGGTTCACCAACACGGCACTGACCCGGTTGTTCAGCACACCGCGCTCGGCGGAGGAGCGCATCGACACCGGCACCATGCTGCGCACCACCTGGCCCTCGGCCAGGTCGTCGCGCTTGGCGAGCAGGTCGCGGAATCCGCGCGTCACCGCCGCGAGGATGACGTCGTTCACCGTGCCACCGGTGACCCGGCGAACGGTTTTGATCTCGGCGAGGTCCGCCCGTGCCCACACCCACCGCCGGTGTGGTCCGATCGGCCCGTTCAAGGTCTTCGGGGTGCCGGCGGCGAGGCGTCGGGCGGTGGTCGGCAGGCTGCGCAGCACCGCGCGGCCGAAGTCGAGCACCTCCGTGCCGCTGCGCAACCGCTTGGCCAACGCCGGGAACTTGGCCAGGTGCGTGACCGGCGTCAACACCGCGTCACGCACGCCGTCCGCGACGAGGTCCAAGGTCGACGGGCTGGTGGCGGGCCGCCACCGCACCGGCTCGGGCAGTGGCGCGTCCTCGCGCCAGTCCAGCAGCACCTGCATGAGGTCACTGCCCGCGATGCCGTCGATCAGGCAGTGGTGGACCTTGGAGATGATCGCCCAGCGGCCGTCTTCGAGGCCCTCGACCAACCAGACCTCCCACAACGGCTTGGCCAGGTCGAGGCGTTGCGCGAAGAGCCGTCCGGCGAGGTTGCGGAGCTGGTCGTCCGCGCCCGGTGACGGCACGGCGGTGTGCCGGACGTGGTACAGGATCTGGAAGTGCTCGTCGTCCACCCACACCGGGCGGCCGATGTGCAGCGGGAGTGCCCTCACCCGCTGCCGGTAGCGCGGCACGGTGTCCAGCTTGGCCGCGAACAACCGCACCACGTCGCCGTACGACGGCGCCGGACCTTCGAACACCAGCACGGACCCGACGTGCATGCGCACGTTCTCGTCCTCGATGAAGAAGAAGCTCGCGTCCACGGCGCTCATCCGATCCATCGACCGACCGTAGGCCGGTGCCGTCCCAGCGGTCCAGAGCAGCTCGGCAGCAGCTCTGGTGCGGCACCGCGCAAGAATCGAGACTCGCCGGTACTGGCGCAATCAACCGGCACAAAACATCATGGTTACCTGGGGTTCGCGCTCGACGCGGAGCGGGGGAGGGGCCATGTCAGCACTGCCGCACATCCCATCCGACCACCCTGACCTGCGCGGCTTACCGGACCACCCAGACCTGCGCGAGGAGCCGACAGCCGAGCCTGGCGTCGGCCCGGTGGCCGCAGCGGTGGTTGAGCCCGGCGTCGGGCCGGTCGGCGGATCGGTGGTCGAGCCCGAGATCGACGCAGTGGCCGCACCGGTGGCGGAGCCTGGGGTTGAGGCGGCGGTCGCAACAGTGGCGGAGTCCGGCCCGGCGCCCGGCCTGCTCTGGTACCTGACCGAACCGACCCGCACCGCCGTCGGCCTCGGCCAGTTCGCGGCCACGCGTTCCCTGCTGCGGGCGGCCCCGAGCGGCGATGGGCACACCGTCCTGGTGTTGCCTGGCCTCGGCGCGACGGACGCCTCGACCGCGACACTGCGCAAGTTCCTCACCGGCCTGGGATACGACGTGCACGGCTGGGGCCTGGGCCTGAACATCGGCCCGTCGGTCGGGGTCGTGCGCGGTATGCGGGAGTTGCTGCGGGAACTGGCCGTCGGCGGCAAGGTGAGCATCGTCGGCTGGTCGCTGGGCGGCATCTTCGCCCGTGAACTGGCGCGCGAACACCCCGGCACGGTGCGCCAGGTGATCACCCTGGGCAGCCCGTACGCCATGACCGACCTGCGCCAGACCAGGGTCAACCCGGTGTACCGGCTGCTGGCCAGGTTCTACGTCTCCGGCGCGGACCTGCCACCGCCGGAGCACACCCGCCCGCCGTTCCCGGTGCCGTCGACGTCGGTCTACTCGAAGTCGGACGGCATCGTGGCCTGGCAGACCTGCATCTCCACGCCCGGCGCTCGCCAGCAGAACGTCGCGGTCAACTCCAGCCACCTGGGCTACGGCTACAACGCCACCGTCCTCTGGCTGATCGCCGACCGCCTGTCCCAACGCCACCACCGCTGGCGTCCGTTCACCCCGCCACCGGGCATGGCGCGGATGTTCCCCGACGCCTGACCACCGGGCCGCCGGATTGCAGGTGCCGAGGCGTGGTGTCCCGGTCTAGGGTGCGGCGGGTGTGGGAGCAGCTTGCGCACGCCTACGGGCCGGCGACCGACGTGCCCGACCTGTTGGCACAGATCCATGACCCGGTCACGGCACCGGCGGCGATCGGCGAGCTGAACGCGAACGTCTACCACAACGGCGAGGTCGTGCACTCCGCCGCGCCCGCCCTCCTGCCCGCCCTGCTCGACCTGGCCGAGGATCCCACCATCACCGTGCGCCGGGCGATCGTGGAAACCATCGGCGACCTCGCGCACGCCGCCCGCACCGCCGAACCGACCGCCGTGGACGAAGCCTGGCCGCAAGCCTGGGCTGCGGCCGTGCCGCGCCTGCTCCACCTGCTCGCCGACCCGGACGTCGAGGTCCGGCGAGTGGTCACCTTCCCGTTGGCGCACGCGGTCGGCCATCGGCTGTGGCCTCATCTGCGCGACCGCTTCGAGCCCGAACCCGATTACGCGTCCCGCCTCGGCCTGGCCGTCGCGATCGGCCACCACGCGGAACCCGCCGCACGCGACTGGTTGACCAGCCTGCTCCCCGACCCGACCATGCGACTCGCGGCCGCCTCGGGTTTGCGGCGACTGGGCATCACGCCGGACGCGCGGCTGCTGCTGGACGGTTTCGCGGACGTGTCGGCGTGGGCGGACACGTGGTGCGTGGGCAGCCCGCGCCCGTCAGCCGTCGTCTGGTGGCTCAACCGCGAACTGGACGACGACCACGCCACCCGCCGCACCCTGGTGGCACACCTGCTGGACCACCCGGACCCCGACATCCGCACCGGAGCACTGTGGTCGTCCGCCCAACTGCTCGGCGACGACACCGACCCGAACCTCCTGCCACTGATCGCCGACCGCCTACCCGACGACGAGCCGGAAAACCGCCGCCTCGCCGCCACCCCTCTCGCCGCCACCGGCGCACGAACCGCCGACGCCCTCACCCCTTTCGCCGACGACCTCGCCCTCGCCGCCCGGGACGTCTACCTCCCCGCCGCCGACGCCGCCCTGGCCGCCCTCGCCCTCCTCGGCGACGAGCGCGCGGTGCAACCGTTGCAGCAGAGGCTGAACGGCCCTCGCCTCGGCCTCCCCACCCAACCCCACCACCGCCCGTGGTCCCCACCATCTCTGGACGAAGTCCTCATCGCCATGAGCACCCACGCCGACGCCCTCCTCCCCGCCGTGCGGGCGCGCCTGTCCTCGACCTCCGACGACGCGGAACGCGCGGCGTGCCGCCGGGCCCTGGATTCCTGGCACACAAACGCCTGATCCGCCGGACCACGACATTCCTCAGTGGACCGACCACCGCGCCCGCTTCAACTCTCGCCACCTCCGCACCACCGCAGCCCTGCACTCGCGCGACCGACCCGCACGGACGGGGGCACTTCCACCGCCCCGGTCCGCCCTGCGGTGTTCCGAAGCCTTCCAGGGACCCAGCCACACCTCACCGGTAATGATCACCTGATCCACCCCTTGTGTTGACCACCTCTTCACCCCAGGGTTCAGCGCGGCCCGTTGGCTCCGACGGGCAACCCTGACGGAGGTGGAGCAATGTCCCCTGCCCGCAAGATCGCGGCTTCCCTGTTCGCCGCGGTGTCGCTCTCTGCCCTCTCGACCACGCCCGCGCACGCGGTGACCGACGCCGAGCTCGCGTTCCACTGGGCGCCGGTGCACTACCAGGACACCGACTCGTCCGACTACGACGCCGATTACCTGTCCACTGTGGACTTCGACGGCGACTGGAACACGCTGGACAACTGGGAGGCGCAGGACGACTCCCTCGCTCGGCTCACCGGTGCCGCGTACTACTCGGTGGTGGAGACCTCGACGCACTGGTTCCTGGTCTACAGCTTCTACCACCCGCGTGACTGGGAGGACTTCGCCGACCCGTTCGAGCAGTTCACGCACGAGAACGACATGGAGGGCCTGCTGGCGACCGTGCGCAAGGACGGCTCGACGTTCGGCAAGCTCGAAGCCGTGATCACGGTGGCGCACAGCGACTTCTACTCGTACGTGCCCGCCGGGAGCACGTTCACGTCCGGGCGGGAGAGCATCGACGGGACGCTGCGGCTCCAGGGCACCCGGCCGACCACGCGCCAGGAGGCCAAGGGGCACGGGCTGTACGCGTGGAACGGCGCGGAGTTCCCCGGTGGTGACGGCGTGGTGTACGTGCCGAGCGCGACCGGTGAGGTGCCGTCGGGCGGAAACGACCGTTCGGTGGGCTACCGGCTGGTGGACACGTTCGCGGCGGGCGGGTTGTGGGCGCAGCGGAACAGCTCGGCGACGTTCGCGAGCTGGGGCACGTTCCGGGGCGACAACGGCAAGAACAACGCCGCGAACAGCGCCTGGGGCTGGGACGACGGCAACGACGGCAGTGACCTCCAGCGCGGCCTCCTCGCCACCGACCCGGCCTACCTCGTGTCCGTCTACTTCGCCAACCGCGGCACCTTCAGCCTGACCTACCTCCGCAACTCCTACCGCTAACCCGCGTGTCCTACGTTCGGAACGCGCGTGTCCTACGTTCCGGTACCCCGAGTTGAACGCTCAGAACGGCGAGCCGTGTTCCGAGTGTTCAACTCGGGTGTTCTGAACGTAGGACACGCGTGACGCGAACGTAGGACACGCGGGGGTTAGGGTTGGGTGTGGAGCTTAGGGTGGCGCGGGTGGTGACCGAGGTGTTGGCGCCCTGGGTGTTGGTGTTGGGGTTGCCGCTGGTGGTGGCGTGGGGTGTGACGGGGAGCGTCGCGGAAGGGCTGTTGTGGGGTGCGGTGGTCGGGTTGACCGGGTCGGTCGTGCCGATGGCGGTCATCGTGCGCGGCGCGCGGCGGGGCAAGTGGGACGGGCACCACGTCACCAACCGCGAAGGACGGCTGGTGCCGTTGCTGGTGTGCGTGGGTTCGCTGGGCGTCGGCATCGCCGCGCTGCTGTTCGGTGGCGCGCCGCGAGCGATGGTGGCGTTGGCGCTGGCGATGTTCTTCAGCCTGCTGGCCTGCCTCACGGTGACGTTCGCCCTCCCGGTCGACGGCACCCGCGGCTGGAAGGTCTCGTTCCACGCGGCCGTCGCGGCCGGTGCGGTGGCCATCCTGGCGATCACCTTCGGTCCGTGGCTCCTCCTGGCCGCACCGCTGGTCGCGTTGGTGGCCTGGTCAAGGGTGGTGCTCGGCGACCACACGAAAGCCCAGGTCGTCGTCGGCGCGGTGCTGGGCGTGGTGGTCGGCGGCACGGCGTTCTGGCTGCTCGGGTGAGTGTGAGGGCGGTTACGCCCGGCCACGGGCGGCGAGGACTTACCCTCCGGTAATGACGCTGAGGCTCGACACCGCAGGCCCGGTGGCCACGCTGACCATCGACCGCCCGGCCAAGCGCAACGCCATGAGCTACGACATGTGGTCGGCGCTGCCCGGCCTCCTCGCGACGGTCCAGGACGACGACGCGGTGCGCGTGCTGGTCGTCCGGGGTGGCGAGCACTTCTCCGCCGGTGCGGACATCAGCGAGTTCTCCACCCTCCGCAAGGGCGCCGACGGCGCGGCGAGGTACGGCGAGGCCGTGCACAACGGCGAACGCGCCATCGCCACCCTCGGCAAGCCCACCATCGCCGCCATCACCGGCTTCTGCATCGGCGGCGGCTGCGAGATCGCGCTGGCCTGCGACCTGCGGGTGGCGGCGGCCGACGCCCGGTTCGGCATCACGCCCGCCAAGCTCGGCATCGTCTACAACTTCACGTCCACCAAGCAACTGGTCGACGTGGTCGGCCCCGCCTGGGCCAAGCAGATCCTGTTCAGCGGCGAGATCATCGACGCGGCCACCGCGCTGCGCATCGGCCTGGTCAACGAGGTGCATCCGGCCGACGCCCTGGAGGCCCGGGTCAAGCAGCTCTCGGAGACCATCGCGGCACGTGCGCAGGTCAGCGTCCGCGGCGCGAAGCGGATCGTCAACCGGATCACCGACGGGCGGCACGACGAGGACGACGCCGTGCGCGCGCTGTACGACGAGGCCGTGCACAGCGCGGAGTACGCGGAGGGTGTGGCCGCGTTCCTGGAGAAGCGCACACCGAGGTTCTGAGCACGGTTCAGCCGGACGCGTCGGCGGGTACCTCGACCACATGACCGAACACCCGCTCGAAGGCGACCCGAACGACCCGGACCAGCACATCAACCCGGACCAGCCGCACTCGCCCGGCACGCCCGAGCCGCCCGACCTCGACGTGGACGTGGAGCAGTTCCTCGACGAGGGCGAGCGGCGCGGGCGGGAGGACGAACCCCCGTCCTGAGGCGGTGGCCGAGGCGTCCTGAGGCAGGCCGCCGGCCTGGGGCAGGACGTCAGTCGCCGTCGTACTTGTTCGTGTCACCGGGCCATTCGCCGGTGAGCTTGTCGTAGCCGGTGGCACCGCCCCGGTCGATCGCGGCCTTCACCAGGCCGAAGATCGCGCCCTGGACGGACGCCGCCAGGAGCACCTCGCCCCAGCCCCGGTCCTTCTGGGTCGGGGTCGGCGCCTCTTTCGTGCCGGTGATCAGCTTCCACACCTGGCCGAACAACGCGCTGGCGGCCAGACCGCCGAGCACGCCGAACAGCATGCCGAGCGGCCGGTAGAGGAGCTTGTTCACGTTCACCGCCCCCTCCGCAGGAGCTTCCACAGCACCAGCACGACCGCCGCGGCACCGGCCGCGACCGCCGCCGGGTGCCTGCGGGCCTGCTGCACGCCCTGCTCGACGCGCTCCTGCACGGGCGGCGGCAGCGACTCGACCGCCTGCGCGGCCTTCGTGCCGACCTGCTCGGCGACCACGCCCGCCTTCTGGCTGACCTGGCCGGCGACCTCGCCGGCCTTGGTGCTCACCTGCCCGGCCACCTCGCTCGCCTTGTGCCCGACCTGGGTAGCCACGGCGCCTGCCTTCTCGCCGATCGCGGCGGCCTTCTCGCCGACCGCCGCACCGGCCGCGTTGGCCGCCGCGCCCGCCTTGCCGACCTGCTCGCCCGCCTTGTCGGTCACCTCGCTGATCTTGGCGGTGGTCTTGCCCGCCGCCGCCGACACCGCCGCGTTGGCCCGCGTAGCGGTCTCCTTCACCTGATCCACTCCTTCGTGCGCCTTGTCCTTCACCCGTCCGGGCACATCGGTCTTGTGCACCAGCGCTTCCACGGTGTCACCGAGCTCGCGCCTGGTCTGCTCCACATCGGCGCGCAACTCGTCCGGGTCGGTGGGGCCGTCCTTGCCGCTCATCGGTGCGCCCTCTCACTCACGGTGGCGATGTCTTGCTTGACGCTCGCCATGGCCTCTTCCGGCACCGGCGGGGTGCCGCGTCGGAGCTGCTTGCGGCCGATCAGCGCGAGCACGCCCGCGACGACGAACACGGCCACCGCGACGACGAACGCCGCGATCCACGCCGGCATGACGGTGGCCAGCAGCAGCACCAGCCCGGCGAGCACCGTCATCAGGCCGAACCAGGCCAGCACGCCCGCGCCGCCGAGCAGTCCGGCGCCGGTGCCGACGCGCTTGCCCTTCGTGCGCATCTCGGCCACGGCCAGCCGGATCTCGTCCCGGGCCAGCCTGCTCACCTGGTCGGACAGCCTGTTCACCAGTTCCGCGGTGGACGGCTCCCGCTCGGTGACGCGATCGGTCACCCGCTCGGTGACGCGGTCGGCGCCGCGGTCGGTGACCCGGCCCGCGGTGGGACCGGTAACCCGATCGGTGCCCTGGTCGGCCGCACGGGTGGCGGCGACGTGACTCATGGCCGTCTCCTCTCTCCACTCGCCCTCCGACTACCCGAAAACGCGGGGGTGTACGCACCGTGTTCGGGGGAAACCCGTCGCCCATGGCGCACGCACCGGAGGCACCCACCCAACTGCCGAAGCGCTCGTGGTGGGCCGTGCTCAAGAGGACGGTCAAGGAGTTCGGCGACGACAACCTCACCGACTGGGCGGCCGCCCTCACCTACTACGCGGTGCTGTCGCTGTTCCCCGGCCTGCTGCTGTTGACGGCACTGCTGGGGCTGCTCGGCCCGGACGCGACGAAGTCCATTGTGGACAGCCTGGACGCGCTGGGTCCGGGCGAGGCGAAGGACACGATCGCGGGTGCGCTGGAGAACCTGCAGAAGTCGCAGGCCAGCGGCCTGCTGGCGATCGTCGGCCTGGTGACGGCGCTGTGGTCGGCCTCAGGGTACGTGGGCGCGTTCATGCGCGCGTCCAACTCGATCTACGACGTCGAGGAGGGCAGGCCGTTCTGGAAGGTCATCCCGCTGCGGCTGGGCCTGACCGTCGGCGTGGTGGTGCTGCTGGCGCTGACCGCGCTCGGCGTGACGCTCACCGGGGGCGTGGCCGAGTGGCTGGGCGAGGTGCTCGGGCTGGGCTCGACCTTCGTGACGGTCTGGGACATCGCCAAGTGGCCGGTGCTGTTCGTGCTCGCGAGCCTGGCGATCGGCCTGCTGTTCTGGGCGTCGCCGAACGTGCGGCAGCCCAGCTTCCTGTGGATCACGCCGGGAGGCCTGCTGACCGTGGTGGTCTGGGTCGCCGCGTCGGTGGGCTTCGCGTTCTACGTGGCGAACTTCGGGTCCTACAACAAGACCTACGGCTCACTGGCCGGTGTGATCATCTTCCTGGTGTGGCTGTGGATCTCGAACCTTGCCCTGCTGCTCGGCGCCGAGTTGGACGCGGAGTTGGAGCGGGGCAGGCGGATGGAACAGGGGCAGCCCGAGGGGCGGGACCCGGTGGCCCCGCCCCGCGACACGGCGGCGATGGACTGACCCGCGCGGGGGTCGGCCGCGGTGTCAGGCCTGCTGCTCGGCGACCTGCTTGCGGACCTCGTCCATGTCGACCTTGCGGGCCTGCTCGATCAGGTCCTCCAGCGCCGACTCGGGCAGCGCGCCCGGCTGCGCGTAGAGCACGACGCCGTCGCGCACGATCATCAGGGTCGGGATCGACCGGATCTGGAACGCCGCGGCGAGCTGCTGCTGCGCCTCGGTGTCGACCTTGCCGAAGACGATGTCGGTGTGCTTCTGGGCGGACTTCTCGTAGGTCGGGGCGAACTGGACGCACGGGCCGCACCAACCCGCCCAGAAGTCGACCAGGACCATCTCGGAGCCGCCGACAACCTCGTCGAAGTTCTCCGCGGTCAGCTCCACGGTGGCCATAGGTCCTCCTTGCTGTGGACATGGGGTTGCCCCCTTGTACCCAGACCAACGGCGTCGACACCACGACAATTCCCTCCGATCGGCTTCAACGATGTGTGGACGCCTTCAACAGAACGTTGTAGTTTGCGATTCACCCGAACGCAGGAGGTGTGTCCCGGTGCGCAGGACCGCAGCCCTCGCCCTGACCTTGTTCGCGCTGGTGGCGTGCGGTTCACCCGCCGAAGAGCCACCGGGCGGGCCCACCGGCGACCTGCCGTCGACCTCGGCGATCGTGGAGGCGGTCACCAAGGACGACGCCCTCGCCGCGACCCTGCCGGCCGCCATCGCGCAGGCGGGCGAGCTGCGCGTCGGCTCGAACATCCAGAACCCGCCGAACAACTTCTACGCCGCCGACGGCAAGACCCCGGTCGGCTCGGAGGTCGACCTGGTCAAGGCGGTCGCGAGGAAGCTCGGGCTGGCCGTCGAGCACCAGGACATGGCGTTCGGCTCGCTCATCACGAGCCTGCAGGCGGGCCGGATCGACGTGACCATGGCCGCGATGAACGACACCCCGCAACGGCAGCAGGCGATCGACTTCGTCGACTACTTCACCTCCGGCATCACGATCATGGTGCAGAAGGGGAACCCGGCGGGCATCAAGAGCCCGGACGACCTGTGCGGCAAGTCCGTCGCGGTCAACCTCGGCTCCAGCCAGGAGACCTACGCGAAGGAGTTCACGTGCCTGTCCGGCGACTCCATCGGGGTGACCGCCACCGACAGCGACACGCAGAACCAGAACCAGCTGCGCACCGGCCGCGTCGCCGCCATCCTCAACGACCTGCCGACCGCCGTCTACGTCGCCAAGACCGCGGGTGGGGGCGAGTTCTTCGAGGTCGTGGACCTGGCGCCGATCAACGGCGGTCCGTACGGCATCGGGGTCGACAAGAACAACCCGGAACTCACTGCAGCGTTGCAGAAGGCATTGCAAGCGCTCATCGACGAGGGCACGTACGGCAAGATCCTCGAAGCTTGGGACGTCGAGCAGGGTGCCGTGACGAAGGCGACCGTCAATGGCCGTTGAGGACGACGTGGACCACGTGGACGACCTGGTCGTCGTCCCGCTGCGGCACTGGGGCCGGTGGGTCGTCGGGGCGGTGATCCTGGCGGTCCTCGGCGCGCTGGGTTGGGCGCTGGCCGACGCGAAGATCGACTACGCCGCAGTGCCGGGGTTCTTCACCCACGACATCATGCTGCGCGGCCTGGTCAACACGGTCGTGCTGGCGTTGGCCGCGCAGGCGGGCGCGATCGTGCTCGGCGTGCTCATCGCGCTGCTGCGCCGGTCGGCCAACCCGGTCGCCCGCTGGTTCGCCGCCGGGTACGTGTGGCTGTTCTGCGGCCTGCCGGTGCTGCTGCAGATCCTGCTGTGGTTCAACCTCGCGCTGGTGTTCGAGAACATCTCCGTGTTCGGCCTGTTCGAGGAGAAGACCAACGTCCTGGTGACGGCGTTCGTGGCGGCGCTGCTCGGGCTGGGGCTCAACGAGAGCGCGTACATGGCCGAGATCGTGCGGGCCGGGCTGAACAGCGTGGACCACGGCCAGGTCGAAGCGGCCAAGGCGATCGGCATGACGCCGGCGACCACGTTGCGGCGGGTCGTGCTGCCGCAGGCCATGCGGGTGATCATCCCGCCCACCGGGAACAACTTCATCAACATGCTCAAGGGCACGTCCATGGCGTCGGTCATCGGGTTCCTGGAGCTGATCCACGCGGCCAACAACATCGCCTCGCGCAACCTGCAGATCATGGAGACGCTGCTGGCCGCCGCCGCGTGGTACATGGTCGTGGTCAGCGTGGCGAGCGTCGGGCAGCACTTCCTGGAGCGTCACTACGGCAAGGGGGTGGCCCGGTGAGCCTCGTGCGGGCGGTGGGCGTGCGGAAGTCGTTCGGGTCGGGCACCGCCGCCGGAGGCGGCAATCGGACCGAGGTGTTGCGCGGGGTGGACCTGGCGGTGGAGGCCGGGCAGGTGGTGTGCCTGCTCGGGCCGTCCGGTGCGGGCAAGTCGACGTTCCTGCGCTGCGTGAACCACCTGGAGACGATCGATGCGGGCCGGATCTGGGTCGACGGGCAGGCGGTCGGGTTCACCTCGCGCGGCGGCAAGCTGTTCGAGCTGCGCGAACGGGAGGTGGCGCGGCAGCGGCGGGGCATCGGCATGGTGTTCCAGCGGTTCAACCTGTTCCCGCACCGCACGGCGGTGGAGAACGTCGCCGAAGGGCCGGTGCACGTGCTGCGGACGCCTCGCCGGGCGGCGTTGGACGAGGCGCGGGCGTTGCTCGACCAGGTGGGGCTGGCGGACAAGGCCCACTCCTACCCGCACCAGCTGTCCGGCGGCCAGCAGCAACGGGTGGCGATCGCGCGGGCGCTGGCGATGAAGCCGAAGCTGATGCTGTTCGACGAGCCGACCTCGGCGCTGGACCCGGAGCTGGTCGGCGAGGTGCTGGACGTCATGGCGGACCTCGCCCGCGACGGCATGACCATGATCGTGGTCACGCACGAGATCGGCTTCGCCCGGCAGGTGGCCGACTCGGTGGTGTTCCTGGTCGACGGCGCGGTGGTCGAGGCCGGGCCGCCGGACCAGGTGCTGGACAATCCGCGACAGCAACGCACGCAGCAGTTCCTCGCGAAGGTGCTCTAGGTGGTCATGCGCATCCCGTCGTCGTACCTCGTCCAGTTCCACGAGCCGGAGGGGTACCTGGACTTCGCCCGGTTCGGGCCGCCGTCGTTCGCCGTGGTGGACGCCTCCACGCGGTTGACGGAGGCGGCGATGTCGGCCGGGCCCACCACGGTGGACGACCTGATGCGGCAGGAGCTGCGGGCGAAGGCGGCGGTGGCCCGGCTGTGCCGGGGCGACACCGACCACGTGACGTTGCTGCCGAACACGAGCACCGGCCTGTTCCAGGTGGCGCTGGGTGTTCGCGGCGAGGTGCTGGTGTCGTCGGGGGAGTTCCCGGCGAACACCTACCCGTGGGCGCGCTCGCCGTTCGTCGACGTGTCGTGGCTGCCACCCGGACCGGTGACGGCGGAGGTGGTGCGGGCGGCGTTGACGCCGCGGACGGTGGCGCTCGCGGTGAGCGCGGTGGACTTCCGCACCGGGTACCGGGCGGACCTGGCGGCGTTGCGCGAGGTGATCGGCGACCGGCTGCTGGTGGTGGACGGCATCCAGGGCTTCGGGGTCGTGGACGAGCCGTGGGAAGTGGCCGACGTGCTGGTGGTCGGTGGGCAGAAGTGGTTGCGCTCGGGGTGGTCGACCGGGTTCATGACGTTGTCCGACCGGGCGTTGAGCCGGCTGGAGCCGGTGCTGTCCGGGTGGACCGGGGCGGAGGACCCGGGCCTGTTCGACAACGGGATCCACCGGATGGGTGAGGGTGCGGCGGGGTGGTCGATCACCAACCTGAGCCCGGTCGCGTCGGGTGCGCTGGCGGCGGGGTTGGAACTGGTCGAGCTGGCGGGGGTCGAGGCGATCGGGGCGAGGATCGTTGAACGATCCGACGAACTGGTGGAGGCGATCCGCGCGGTCGGTGGTGAGGTCGTGTCGGCGGTGGACCGGAGGGCGGGGATCGTCGCGTTCACGGTGCCGGACTACCCGCCTTCGGTGCTCGGGGCTGCTTTGGCGGACGCGGGCGTGACGGCGACCGTGCGGCCGGAGCACGTCCGGTTGTCGCCGCACGCGTCCACGACGGCGGAGACCGTGGCCCGGTTCGGTGCGGCGTTGAAGGAGTTGCGGCGGCCGGTCGTGGTCGAGGCGCCGACGCACGCTCCGCCGGTGACGTCCGAGGTGCTGACGGCGTTGATCCCGACGGTCAACAGCCTGGCCGAGGCGTTGGGGCCGGGGACGGAAGTGGTGCTGCACGACCTCGGCGCGCTGCCGAACTCGATCATCGCCATCGCGGGTGACCTCACCGGGCGCAAGGTCGGGGGGCCGATGACCGATCTGCTGCTGGGGTTGGTCCGGCGGGGTACGACGCATGACTTGGCCGGGTACGAGACGTATGCCCCGGATGGGCGGGTGATGCACTCGTCCACGGTGTTCTTGCGTGACGCGCGGGGGGTGGCGGTCGGGTGCTTGTGCGTGAACAGCGATCCCGGCTCGAACCGGTCGCGGGTGCCGGCGGAATCGGCGGGTCCGGCGGGTTCCGCGGTCGAGGCGTTCCCGGGTGACGTCGACACGCTCCAGCGGCTTCTGGTGGAGCGTGCGGTCGACGCCATCGGTGTGCCGGTGGAGCTGATGAAGAAGTCGCACAAGTCGGAGGTGGTGCGGGTGCTGGACGAGGCGGGGCTGTTCCTGATCCGCGACTCCGTCGACTACCTGGCGGGCGTGCTGGGCGTGACCCGGTACACGATCTACAACTACCTCAACGAGATCAGGGCCTGATCACGGGCCGAGGGCGTCCTCGTGCGGGCCCGGGTCCAGCCCGTTCGCCCGCGGCCAGGCGGGGTCGAGGTAGGTCTCCCGGTACGGGTCCCCGCCGTCGGCGATGATCGTGACGAGGGGGCCTCGCTCGCGCATGACCGCCGTCAGGTGGTGGACGCCCCACAGGGCGGTGCCCGTGGACGGGCCGGCGTCGACGCCGTGGTGGTGCAGCCAGCGCAGCGCCGCGACCGACGCCGCGTCGGGCACCGGGATCACCAGGTCCACCACGCCCGGTTGGAAGCCGGGTTCGACGCGTGGGCGGCCGATGCCCGGTATCCGTGACGGCATCCCGGTGCCGTAGTCGCGCGCGCCGCTGGCCCACGCGGGGAAGTACGCCGAGTTCTCCGGGTCCACGACCGCGAGCTTGGTGTCGAGTCCTTCGGTGCGGATGTGGCGGCCGATGGCGGCCGAGGTGGCGCCGGTGCCGGCACCGACGACGACCCACCGCGGTGGCTCGGGCAGCTGGGCGAACAGCTCGTCGGCGATGGTCGGCGGCCAGGCGGCCACCGCGGGCTCGGCCTCGGCGAAGTGGTCCAGGAAGCAGGCGCCCCACCGTTCGGCGAGCGCGCGTGCTTCGTGCTGCAGTGCGGCCGGTGGTTGTTCGGCCCGCTGCCAACGGCCACCCGCCTCGTCGATCCGCGCGAGCACCGCCGGATCCGCCTTCGCCGGGACGAGAGCGGTGAACGGCAGGTCGAGGAGCGCCGCGATCCGGGCGGCGGCCACCGCGACCGCGCCCGCGGTCGCCACGACCACCCCGGTCCCCTCGGTGATGCGACCGCTCGCTATCGCGTGGCGGAACATGGCGGCCACCGTGCGGTCCTTGGTGCTGCCGGTGGGCAGGGCGGTCTCGTCCTTGAGGAAGACCTCCGCCGTGCCCACCGACAGCCGGCGCAGGGGTGTCGGCCGGTGGTCCTCGCGCACCCGCCGAATCGCCCGTGCCGCCCAAGCGCCCATGATCCGAACCTAGCCCACCCGCGGCAGGGGCTGATCACCCTCGTGCACGGCGGCATGGGCGGTGTCGCGGGCGGCGTTGGCCTCGTCGTCGGTGAGGGTCCGGGTCGGGTGGCGCAGGGTCAGGCGCAGCAGGACGTTGGACAGCAGGCGGATGTCGGGGACGCCCTTGCGCAGCATCAGCAGCCGGTCCAGGCCGACGCCCAGGGCCAGGCGGTGCACGTGGTCGGGGAGCCAGGCGCGGCGCAGGACGTGGCGGGCCGCCCGGCCGCACTCGGCGACCTCCAGCCACTCGCCGTCCACCAGGACGTCCACCTGCCGTCCCGACGTGGTGTAGGGGTGGGTCGCGGGTGTCGTGCGGTAGCGGTGGCCCGGTAGGGCGGTGGTGATCACGGTGTCGATCAGGTCGTCCAGGTCGGCCTGGTGGTGGGAGATCCGCCACAGGTCGAGTTGGTGCGGGGTGCCCGAGTGGACGCGGTCGACGGCGTCACGGCGGTACACCATGCCGACGCACGCCAGCACCACGTCGTCCCAGCCGTCCTGGGTGCCGAGCAGGCGCAGGGCCGGCGGGACCATGGCGGTCGTGTGGCTGCGCAGCATGCGGTTCTCGCTGGTGTAGCGCGTGTAACGGGCGTCGCGGGTGATGGCGTCGGGTGGGTAGCCCAACGCGGTGTAGTTGTCGTCGACCGACACCTCCGGGTGATCACGCAGCACGCGCTGCTCACCCGGGAGGGCGGCGAGGATCTCGTCCACCAGCAGTTGCACGGCGTGCGGCCCGTACGTGGGGTCGCTGAGGTCGCGAGGCATCGGGGGTGGTCCCTTCGAACGGTGGCTTGGCCGGAGAGGTGTCCCCCTGACCGGTCCCGCCACCGGGACCACGTGAACTAGCGCACGCCCCCGGCGGCCGGGTCTCCCGGCCGGGGGTGGCTAAATCGGCGCGTCACGTTTTCCACCATAGCCCGTGCGTGCCGCATGATGCACGCATGTTGTCGAGCAAGGGCGAGGACTTCCGGGCGTTCTGGACCGAGCGCCACCTGTGCACGCTGACCACGATCCGCCCGGACGGCACGCCGCACGTCGTGCCGGTCGGCGTCACGCTGGACGTGGACACGGCCACCGCCAGGGTGATCACGTCGGGCGCGTCGCACAAGGTCCGGCAGATCCTCGCGGCGGGCTCCGCTCCCGTGGCGGTGTGCCAAGTGGACGGACGTCGCTGGGCGACGTTGGAGGGACGCGCCGTCGTCCGCCGGGAGCCCGAGGTGGTGCGGGACGCCGAACGGCGTTACGCCGAGCGCTACCGCACGCCACGGCCCAACCCCGAACGCGTGGTGATCGAGATCGCCGTCACCCGCGCCTTGGGGACGGTGTGAGCGTCACGGTCATCGGCATCGGGGCCGACGGCTGGGACGGCCTGCCGCCCGCGTCACGGCACGAGATCGAGTCGTGCGAGGTGCTGATGGGCAGCGCACGGCAGCTCGACCTGGTCCCGGGCGAGTTCGAACGGGTGCCGTGGCCGTCGCCGCTGGTGCCCGCCCTGCCCGGGCTGCTGGCCCGCCACGAGGGCAGGCGGGTCGGGGTGCTGGCCAGCGGCGACCCGATGTTCCACGGCATCGGCACCACGGTGGTGCGGCTGCTGGGCCCGGTGCGGGTCGTGCCGCACCCGTCGTCGGTGTCGTTGGCGTGCGCGCGCTTGGGGTGGGCGTTGGACGACGTGGACGTGGTCAGCCTGGTCGGCAAGCCCGCCGCGCTCGTCGTGCCGCACCTGCACCCCGGGCGGCGCGTGCTGGTGCTCGGTGGCGATCCGCGCGAGGTGGCCGAGTTGGCGCCGGGCGCGCGGCTGACCGTGCTGGAGCAGCTGGGCGGGCCGGGGGAGCGGGTGCACCACTCGCTCGACGACGCCGATCCGCTGCACGTGCTCGCGGTGGAGTGCGGTGCGGGCGGCGAGTCGTTGACGCCGGGACGGCCGGACGAGGTCTACGAGCACGACGGGCAGTTGACCAAGCGCGAGGTGCGGGCGGTGACGTTGGCGCTGCTCGCGCCCCGTCCCGGTGAGCTGCTGTGGGACGTCGGGGCCGGTGCGGGCAGCATCGCGGTCGAGTGGTGCCGGACCCACCCGCGGTGTCGGGCGATCGCGGTGGAGCGGGACCCGGAGCGCGCCGCGCGGATCACGCGGAACGCGGTCAAGCTCGGTGTGCCGGGGGTCGAGGTGGTGGTGGGGGAGTCACCGGAAGCGTTGGACCTGGAGCCGCCCGACGCGGTGTTCATCGGTGGTGGCCTCACCGCCGACGGGGTGGTCGAGCGCTGTTGGGACGTGCTCGAGCCGGGCGGGCGGTTGGTGGCCAACGCCGTGACACTGGAGTCGGAGGCCGTGCTGACCCGGTGGCGCGCCCGGTTGGGCGGCGACCTGACCAGGATCGAGGTGAGCCGGGCGACCGCGATCGGCGGGTTCACCGGCTGGCGCCCGCAGATGCCCGTGACCACGTGGGTCATGACCAAGGAGAACGCGTGACCGTCCACTTCATCGGCGCCGGACCCGGCGCCGCCGACCTGCTGACGCTGCGGGCGGCACGGCTCATCGCCGAGTCGCCGGTCTGCCTGTACGCGGGCGCGCTGGTGCCGGTCGAGGTGCTCGAACACTGCCCGCCCGACGTCCGACTGGTGGACACCGCGAACCTGGACCTCGACCGGATCACGACCGAACTGGCCGCCGCGCACGCCGCCGGTCACGACGTGGCGCGCCTGCACTCCGGCGACCCGTCGGTGTTCAGCGCGATGGCCGAGCAGATGCGCCGCCTGGACGCCCTGGGCATCGCCTACGACGTGACCCCGGGCGTCCCCGCCTTCGCCGCCGCGGCCGCCTCGCTGAACCGCGAACTGACCGTGCCGGGTGTCGGCCAGACGATCATCCTGACCCGCACGTCGGCCCGCGCCACCCCGATGCCGGCGGGGGAGGACCTGGCCACGCTCGGCCGGTCCGGGGCCACGCTCGTGCTGCACTTGGCGGTGCAGCGGATCGAGGAGGTAGTGGCCGACCTGCGGCCGAACTACGGCTCGGACTGCCCGGTCGCCGTGGTCGCACGGGCCAGTCGCGAGGACGAACTGGTCCTGCGCGGCACCCTCGCCGACATCGCCGACCAGGTGCGGGACGCGGCCGTGAAGCGCACCGCCGTCATCGTCGTGGGCCGCGTCCTGACCGCCGAGGGCTTCCCCGACAGCCACCTCTACTCCACCACCCGCTGCCGGTCGTGACCTGCTCGAAGACCATCCCGGGCGCGGGGATCCCCCCGTTTTCCATTCTACCGGCGGACACCGACAAGATCGGCCCGTCGACGGGTGCCTGTGGATCAGGCGCGGCCGACGATGGTGCCCGCTCGGTCGATGACGATGACGTCCACAGTGACCGGTGCGCCACGCAGCACGCCGTCGGCCGTCGCCCTGGCCCGTTCCGCGACCAGGTCACCCAACGGCACCCCCGCGCTCTGGCACAGTTGCAAAGCACCGAGCGCCGTATTGGCCCCCATGATCGCCACCGCCAGGGCGGGATCGTTTACGAGGGACGCCAGGAACCCCAGGTTCACCTGAGAACGGCCCGAGTGCAGGTCCAAGTGGCCGTCAGCCAGCTTGGACAGCTTCCCGATCCCACCCGCGACGGTCAGCCGCGGCACGGGGTGGCGGCGCAGGTACTTCAGCACGGCGCCGGCGAAGTCGCCCATGTCCAGCAACGCGTCCTCCGGCAGGCCGTGCACCTCCGCCGCCACCTTCTCCGACGTGCTGCCGGTGCAGCCGGCCACGTGCTCGTACCCCTGCGCCCGCGCCACGTCGATGCCGCGCCGGATGCTGTCGATCCACGCCGAGCACGAGTACGGCACCACGATCCCCGTCGTGCCCAGGATCGACAGCCCGCCCAGGATCCCCAGCCGGGGGTTCCACGTCCTGCGCGCCAGCTCCTCGCCGTGCTCGACCGAAACCGTCACGACCACGTCACCGCTGCCGCCGTGCTCAAGAGCCACCCGTGCCACGTGCTCACGCATCATCTGCCGCGGCACCGGGTTGATCGCCGGTTCGCCGACCGCCAACGGCAAGCCCGGCTTGGTCACCGTGCCCACCCCGGGTCCCGCCTCGAACACCACGCCGCTGCCCGGAGAGCCGTGCCGGACCGTGGCACCGACGACCGCGTTGTGCGTGACGTCCGGGTCGTCGCCCGCGTCCTTGACGATCGCCGCGAATGCCTCGCCGGAGCCCAGCGCTTCACGGGCCAGCGCGAACGACGGCGCCTGCCCCTTCGGCAGTACGATCCCCACCGGGTCGGGGAACTCACCGGTGAGCAGCGCCGTGTACGCCGCCGTGGTGGCGGCCGTGGCGCAGGCGCCGGTGGTCCAGCCGAAGCGCAGGTTCGTGCTCACGACGACAGGATGCAACAGCCGTGCAGACCGTGCTGGTACTGGGTGGCACGGGCGAGGCCCGCGCACTCGCCGCCGCACTCACCGCCGCGCTCACCGACGTGCGGGTGATCTCGTCGCTGGCCGGCCGGGTCGCGGACCCGAAGCTGCCCGACGGCGAGGTCCGCGTCGGCGGCTTCGGCGGTGTCGACGGCATGATCGCCTACCTGCGCGCCGAGCACGTCGACACCGTCGTGGACGCGACGCACCCGTTCGCCGACCGCATCACGACCAACGCCCTGGCCGCCACCACCGCGACCGGCACGCCGTTCCTCGTGCTGCGCCGCCCCGGCTGGCCATCCCAGGACGACTGGCGGTACGTGGACAGCGTCGCCGAGGCCGCCGCGCTCGTCGCCGACCGCCGGGCGTTCATCACCACCGGCCGCCAGGAGCTGGCCGCGTTCACCAGCGGCGTGGCCCGCACCGTCGACCCACCCGACCCGCCGAACCCCCGCCTCACCCTGGTCCTAAACCGCGGCCCGTACACAGTGGACGGCGAACTCCGGCTGATGCGCGAGCACCGGGTCGAAGTCCTGGTCACCAAGGACAGCGGCGGGGAGATGACCGCGGCCAAGCTCACCGCCGCACGTCACCTCGGCCTCCCGGTCGTCGTCGTGCGCCGACCGCCGCCACCGGACGCGCCGCTGGTGGAGACGGTGGCCGAGGCGCTCGACTGGCTCACCCGGGGTAGCGGCGCGGGGTGAACACCGTGCCGCGCGCGCTGACCGTCGTCTGCGACGAGCCGATCAGCAGCAGGCATCGCATGTCCACAGTGGACGCGTCGAGGTCCGCCAACCGCACCACCCGCACGGTCTCCTCCGGCCCGCCGACGTCCCGCCCGACGACCACCGGCGTGTCGGGGGAGCGGTGCCGCAGCAGCAGGTCCCGCGCCTTCTCCACCTGCCACGTGCGGCTGCGCGAGGCCGGGTTGTAGATCGCCAGCACGAGATCAGCCTTCGCCGCCGCCTCCAGCCGCTCCTCGATGACCTCCCACGGCTTGAGCCGGTCCGACAGCGACACCACGCAGTAGTCGTGCCCCAGCGGCGCGCCGACCCGGCTGGCCACCGCGTGCGCCGCGGTCAACCCCGGCAGCACGGTCACCGGCACGTCCGCGAACTGCTCCTCGGTCGCCACCTCCAGCACCGCGCTGGCCATCGCGAACACGCCCGGGTCGCCGGACGACACCACCGCGACCCGCCGCCCGCGCTTGGCGAGGTCCAGCGCGAACGCCGCCCGCTCGGCCTCCACCTTGTTGTCCGACGCGTGCCGCCGCTGCCGCGGGTTCACCGGCACCCGGTCCAGGTAGGTCACGTACCCGACCAGGTCGTCGGCCTCCGCCAGCGCCCGCCGGGCCTGCGGCGTCAACCACTCGGGCCCGGCCGGACCGAGACCGACCACCACCACCCGGCCTTCACCCGCCGAACGGACCGCGGGCTTGCTCGGCAGCAACGCCAACGAGAAGTACGGCACACCGTCGGCGTCCACTTCGGACAGCGGCGCGGTGCGCTGCGCCCCGGTCGTCGCCCGCTCCACGTACCAGGCCTCGTCCAGCCGCCCCGCCCGCGCCAACGCCTCGCGCACCTGAGGGAACGTCCGCCCCAGCTTCATGATCGCCACCGGGTCGCCACCGGCCAGGTGCTCCACCAGCGCGTCCGCCGACAACGTGCCCGGCAGCACGGTCAGCACCTCGTCCCGCTCCACCAGCGGCCGCCCGATCACCGCCGCACCGGCGCTCACCGACGTCACACCGGGCACGACCTCGGCCTCGTACCGGTGCGCCAACCGCTTGTGCAGGTGCATGTACGAGCCGTAGAAGAACGGGTCACCGGCTGCCAGCACCACCACCGTGCGCCCGGCGTCCAGGTGCGCGGCCAACCGGGCCGCGCACTCCTCGTAGAACGCGTCGATCTCGCCCTGGTAGTCGTCGGAGTCCTCGGTCGTGACGGGGTAGACCAGCTGCTCCTCGATCTGCCCGTCCCGCAGGTACGGCGCGGCGATCCGGCGGGCCACGCTGCGCCCGTGCCGCGCGCTGTGGAAGACGACGACGTCCGCCTCGCCGATCAGCCGCGCCGCCTTGACGGTCACCAGCTCCGGGTCGCCCGGACCGACACCGACCCCGTACAGCCTGCCCGTCATTCTTCCTCGCTCGCGATCGCGTTGAGCGCCGCCGCGGTCATGGCGCTGCCACCGCGCCGACCGCGCACGACGAGGTACTCCAGCCCGAGGTCGTTGGCCGCCAGCGCGTCCTTCGACTCCGCGGCACCGATGAACCCCACCGGCACCCCCAGCACGGCGGCCGGCCGAGCGGCGCCCGCCGCGATCATGTCCAGCAGGTGGAACAACGCCGTCGGCGCGTTGCCGATGGCCACCACCGCACCGGCCAGCTTGTCCGCCCACAGCTCCAACGCCGCCGCGCTGCGCGTGTTGCCCAGCTCCGCCGCCAACCCCGGCACACGCGGATCGCCCAACGTGCACACGACCTCGTTGTCCGCGGGCAGCCTCCGCCGCGTCACGCCCGCGGCGACCATCTGCGCGTCGCACAGGATCGGCGCACCGGCCAGCAGCGCGGCCCGCGCGTCGCGCACCACGTTCGGCGAGAAGTCGACGTCACCAACCAGGTCGACCATGCCGCAGGCGTGGATCATCCGCACCACCACCCGGGCGACGTCGTCCGGGAACCGCGCCAGGTCTGCCTCGGCGCGGATGGTGGCGAAGGACCGGCGGTAGATCTCCGCGCCGTCCTTGACGTAGCTGGTCACCTGATCTCCTCGTAGCCGTCGCCGGTCGCGACGAACTCCACCACGTCGCCGGCGGGGCGTCCGCACCGGCGTGCGCAACCCGACCAGTGCACCCGACCGGGCGCGGTCCGAACGTCGACCCACCGGGTCGCGTCGGCGCGCACGTCGGCCAGCGACTTCACGCACCCCGGGCGGCCGGTGCAGGCGCTGACGCCGTGCCAGGGCGAGTCCGGCGACGTGAACAAGCCGCTGGTATCGCTCCCGGCCGGCAGCACCACGCTGCGCCACGGCGTGAGCCGCACCGGCACGCCGGCGAGCAGCCGCGCGTCCCACCGCCCGAACGGCACGCCCGCCACGACCACCGGACCGTGCGGGCCCGGTGCGACGGGCGTCACACCCGGCTCGATCCGCTCGTCACCCGGAACGCCCAACGCCGCCGTGATCTTCCGCACACCGCCGTCCACTTCGGACAGCCGCCACGCGTCGCCGCGGATCTCCCCGAACAGCCGCGCGGCGGTCACCACGGCGTCGACCGGATCGGTCAAGCGCAGCCCGGAATCCCGCCCCGCCAGCAACAACGCGTTACCGACGAGCCCGACGTCACCCGACAGGCCGCTCACCGCGCCACCCACCGTGACCAGGAATCTCCCCGGCAGGGACGCCAACTCCGGCACCGCGCGCAACGCCGCGTCGATCGCGTCGACCAGCGCCTGGTTGTCCTCCATCGGCACGGCGACGATGTTCCGCATCCGCTCGTGGGTCCGCGACGGCAGCAGGCCGACCTCGGCCAACCGGGCGCCCAGCTCGTGCTCCGCCCCCGGCGCCAGGCCTCTGATCTGCACGTTCGCCCGCGAGGTCAACTCGAGGAACCCGTCACCGAGCTCGATCGCCGCGGTCCGCAGCACGTCGACCTGCGCCGCGCTCAACGTCCCACCGGGCACTCGGACGCGCGCCAGCCCGCCATCGGCGGCGTGGTGCACGTCGACGGCGCCGGGGCAGGCGTCCGGGTGAGTTCGATCCGCGGGCATGGACTGGATGCTAACTGCCGTTAGGGTGACCACCGAACGGCGAAGCAGCAGGAGGAAGCCGGTGTGAATCCGGCGCGGTCCCGCCACTGTGACCGGGTGAGGCCCCGGGAGTCAGGAACTCCGCTCGCCGTCCCCTACGACCGGGGCGAGGACCCCCGAGGGATGGAGCCCGCACGTGATCCTGCTGTTGTCGACCTCCGACACGGACCTGCTGTCCGCCCGCGCGAGTGGCGCCGACTACCGCCTGGCCAACCCCGCCCGCACCGCCGTGGACGACCTGCCGGCACTGGTGGACGGCGTCGACCTGGTGGTGGTGCGCATCCTCGGCGGTCGCCGGATGTGGGAGGAAGGGCTGGACCGGCTGCTCGCCTCCGGCCTGCCGGTCGTCGTGCTGGGCGGCGAGCAGAACCCCGACGCGCCGCTGATGGAGCTGTCGACGGTGCCCGGCGGTGTGTGCGCGGAGGCGCACGCGTACCTGGCGCACGGCGGCGCGGTGAACCTCGCCCAGCTGCACCACTTCCTGTCCGACACGGTGCTGCTCACCGGGCACGGTTTCGCGCCGCCCGAGCCGACGCCCACCTGGGGCCTGCTGGAGCGTGCCCTCGCCGGGGCCGAAGATCGGACCACCGCCGCGGCGGAGGGCCCGACCATCGCGGTGCTGTACTACCGCGCCCACCACGTGGCCGGGAACACGGCGTTCGTGCACGCCCTGTGCGACGCCATCGTGGCCAAGGGCGGCCGTCCGCTGCCGGTCTACTGCGCCTCGCTGCGCACGGCCGAGCCGGAGCTGCTGGCCGAACTGGGCAAAGCCGACGCGCTGGTGGTGACGGTGCTGGCGGCCGGCGGCACCCAGCCCGCCGCGGCCTCCGCCGGTGGTGACGACGACGCGTGGGACGTGGGCGCGCTGGCGGCCCTCGACGTGCCGATCCTGCAGGCCCTGTGCCTGACGAGCAGCCGTGCCTCCTGGGACGACAACGACGACGGTCTGTCCCCTTTGGACACCGCTACGCAGGTGGCGATCCCGGAGTTCGACGGCCGGATCATCACGGTGCCGTTCTCGTTCAAGGAGGTCGACGAGGACGGTCTCACCGTCTACGTCGCCGACTCCGAACGCGCCGCGCGGGTCGCGGGCATCGCCGTGCGCCACGGCAGGCTGCGCCACATCCCGCCGGCCGAACGGCGGATCGCCGTCATGCTGTCGGCGTACCCGACCAAGCACTCCCGCATCGGCAACGCGGTCGGCCTGGACACCCCGGCCAGCGTGGTCCGGCTGCTCGCCGCGATGGAGGAGCACGGCTACGACATCGGTGACGAGCTGCCCGGCGTGGCCGACCTCGACGGCGACGCGCTGATCCACGCCCTCATCGCCGCCGGCGGCCAGGACGCCGACTGGCTCACCGAGGAGCAGCTGCAGGGCAACCCCGTGCGGCTGCCCGCGTCCCGCTACCGGCAGTGGTACGCCACCCTGCCCGAGGACACCCGCGAGGAGATGGAACGGCACTGGGGCGAGGCCCCCGGCGAGCTGTTCGTGGACCGGTCGCGCGACCGCGACGGCGAGATCGTGCTGGCCGCCCTGCGCTCGGGCAACGTCGTGGTCATGGTCCAGCCGCCGCGCGGCTTCGGCGAGAACCCGATCGCCATCTACCACGACCCCGACCTGCCGCCGAGCCACCACTACCTGGCCGCCTACCGCTGGCTGGAGGACGAGTTCCGCGCCGACGCCGTGGTGCACGTCGGCAAGCACGGCAACCTGGAGTGGCTGCCGGGCAAGACGGTCGGCCTGTCGGCGGGCTGCGGCCCGGACGCGGCGCTGGGCGACCTGCCGCTGATCTACCCGTTCCTGGTCAACGACCCTGGCGAGGGCACCCAGGCGAAGCGGCGGGCGCACGCCACCCTGGTCGACCACCTCGTGCCGCCGATGGCCAGGGCCGACAGCTACGGCGACATCGCCCGGCTGGAGCAGCTGCTGGACGAGCACGGCAACATCGCCGCGATGGACCCGGCGAAGCTGCCCGCGATCCGGGCCCAGATCTGGACCTTGATCCAGGCCGCCAAGCTCGACCACGACCTGGGCATCGCCGACCGGCCGCACGACGCGGAGTTCGACGAGCTGATCCTGCACGTCGACGGCTGGCTGTGTGAGGTCAAGGACGTCCAGATCCGCGACGGCCTGCACGTCCTGGGCGCCGCGCCGACCGGCGAGACCAGGGTCAACCTGGTGCTGTCGATCCTGCAGGCCAAGCAGATGTGGGCGGGCCGGGTCGCCGCCCTGCCCGGCCTGCGCGAGGCGCTCGGCCTGGCCGAGGGCGGCAACGACCGGACGGGCACCGACCGCGTCGAGGAACGGGCCCGCGCGCTCGTGCAGGCCATGGAAGACGCCAATTGGGACGTGAACGCGGCCAGCGCCGTCACCGACAGCGAGGACGTGGCGCGCGTGCTGGAGTTCGCCGCGCTGGAGGTCGTGCCCCGGCTCGCCCGCACCACCGACGAGCTGACCAACGTGCTGCACGCGCTGGACGGCGGCTACGTCCCGGCCGGTCCCAGCGGCTCGCCGCTGCGCGGCCTGGTGAACGTGCTGCCGACCGGCCGGAACTTCTACTCGGTCGACCCCAAGGCGGTGCCGTCCCGGCTGGCCTGGGAGACCGGCCAGGCGATGGCCGACTCGTTGCTGGAGCGTTACCGCGCGGACACGGGGGAGTGGCCGCCGTCGGTCGGCCTGTCGGTCTGGGGCACCAGCGCCATGCGCACGGCCGGTGACGACATCGCCGAGGTGCTGGCCCTGCTCGGCGTCCGGCCCGAATGGGATGAGCGGTCCCGCCGGGTGACGGGTCTGGAAGTGATACCGCTCGCCGAGTTGAACCGGCCGCGAATCGACGTCACGGTCCGCATCAGCGGGTTCTTCCGCGACGCATTCCCGCACGTAGTGGCACTGATCGACGACGCGGTGCGACTGGTGGCGAACCTGGACGAGTCGGCCGCGGACAACTACGTCCGGGCGCACGCCCAAGCCGATCTCGCGCAGCACAACGACCCGCGCCGCGCGACAATGCGCATCTTCGGCAGCAAACCGGGCGCGTACGGCGCCGGCCTGCTCCCGTTGATCGACAGCCGGAACTGGCGCGACGACGCCGATCTCGCCGAGGTGTACGCGGTCTGGGGCGGCTACGCGTACGGCCGTGAACTCGACGGGGTCGAAGCGCGTCCGGCCATGGAGAGCGCCTACAAGCGCATCGCGGTCGCGGCGAAGAACATCGACACCCGGGAACACGACATCGCCGATTCGGACGATTACTTCCAATACCACGGCGGAATGGTCGCCACCGTGCGCGCGTTGACCGGAAAAGCGCCCGCGGCTTATGTCGGCGACAGCACGCGGCCCGACGCGGTGCGGACCAGGACGCTGCACGAGGAGACGAACCGGGTGTTCCGCGCCCGCGTGGTCAACCCGCGGTGGTTGGCCGCGATGCGCAAGCACGGTTACAAGGGCGCGTTCGAACTCGCCGCGACCGTCGACTACCTGTTCGGCTACGACGCCACCACCGGCGTGGTCGCCGACTGGATGTACGAGCGGCTCGCGGCGAGCTACGTGCTGGACCCGGTGAACCGGGAGTTCCTGGAGCGGTCCAACCCGTGGGCGCTGCACGGCATCTCCGAACGCCTCCTGGAGGCGGCCGAACGGGGTATGTGGGAGCACCCGGAGGCCGAGACGCTGGCCGCGCTGCGAAAGGCGTACCTGGAAACCGAGGGTGATCTCGAGGACGGCCGCTGATCCGCCGCGGCACGTCTTCGTGAGGGATTGGCGTCATCGGAAAGCATCGATAACGCGGTGATAATGAGGGGTGCCCCTATATTCGCGCGTCGTTCACGCGTGACGCGGCGCAGAAGTGGACCATTGGTCTCGAATGGACGTGTCGCCGTGCTCCGGTGGGCCGTCCGCCAGGTGACTCGGCCGGCCGGTGTCGACCCCCGGCCGGCCGACTCGCGCTACCCGACCGGACCACTCGACGGGTCACGTCCGCGACTCGCGGTGGGGTGGTGTCCGACCCGTGCACACTTCCGGTGCACACTGGTGGCGGGAGAGTGGGTTCGCGTCTCGTGAATCTTTTCCGGGCCGTTCGGCGCGGAGATGAACCGAGCGTGTCCGACCGGTCTACGAACAGTGCCTGAACGGACCACTGGGCGCACGGCTACCAGAATCGGTCCAGCAGGGCAAACGTCGCAACGTCGGTAACAGCGCGGACACGGGAGCTTGACACAACTCCGTGGCGCGAACCACACTCCCCCAAAACCTGGGAGCGCTCCCAGAACGTTCACCGCCGATCAACTGAGGAGTTCTCGTGCGCTACCGTCGAGCGGGCTTGGCCAAAGTCCTGGCCTGCACCGCAGTGCTTGCCGCAGTCGCCACGGCCTGTGGCTCGGGAGGGTCCGGCACGTCGCCTGATGGCAAGGTCGAGCTGACCATCGCGACCTTCAACGAGTTCGGCTACGAAGAGCTCCTCAAGGAGTACGAGGCCGCGAACCCGAACGTCAAGGTCACGCAGCGCAAGACCGGCCAGGCCGCGCCGCACCACCAGAACCTGTTCACCAAGCTGGGCGCCGGCTCCGGCCTCGCCGACGTCGAGGCCGTCGAAGAGGGCTTCCTGAGCCAGGTCATGGCCAAGTCGGGCCAGTTCGAGAACCTCAAGGAGATCGGCCCGAAGGACGTCCGCGAGGACCGCTGGCTGCAGTGGAAGGTCGACGCGGTCACCACCAAGGACGACAAGCTCATCGGCTACGGCACCGACATCGGCCCGCTGGCCATGTGCTACCGCAAGGACATGCTGGAGGCCGCCGGCCTGCCGTCCGACCCCGAGGGCGTCAAGGCCCTGTTCGCCACCTGGGACTCGTACTTCCAGGCCGGTGACACCTACGTGCAGAAGACCGGCAAGCCGTGGTTCGACTCGGCCGCCCAGATCTTCAACCCGATGCACAACCAGGAAGAGACCGGGTACTTCGACCGCGACGACAAGCTCGTGATCGAGACCAACAACGACAAGAAGATCTTCGACCAGGTCTCCGGCGCGGTCGCGCGCGGCCAGTCGGCCAAGCTCTCCGCGTGGAGCCCGGAGTGGCAGAAGGGCTTCAAGGAGTCCGCGTTCGCCACGAAGACCTGCCCGTCCTGGATGCTGGGTGTCATCGAGGGCAACGCCGGCCCCGAGCACAAGGGCAAGTGGGCCGTCACCGCGGCGTTCCCCGGCGGCGGCGGCAACTGGGGCGGCTCGTTCCTGACCGTCCCGAAGCAGGGCAAGAACAAGGCCGAGGCCGCCAAGCTGGCCGCGTGGCTGACCGCGCCCGAGCAGCAGATCAAGGCGTTCAAGGCCAAGGGCACCTTCCCGAGCCAGACCGAGGCCCTGATCTCGCCCGAGCTGCTCAACCAGACCAGCGAGTACTTCGGTGGCGAGAAGGTCGGCATGCTGTTCGCCGAGCAGGCCAACAAGGTCGCGGCGGCCCAGTACAAGGGCCCGAAGGACGGCGACATCCAGGACAACATCGTGTCCCCGGCGCTGACCTCGGTCGAGCAGGGCACCTCCCCTGAGGAAGCCTGGAAGCAGGTCGTCGAGGGAGCCAAGAAGGCTGTCAAGTAATGACGACCGAGCTTTCGGTCGCGCGCGGGCGGGGCGCTGAGCCCCGCCCGCCGCGGCGCGACGACAACGATGACATCGGTCCGGGGAAGCTGAGCCTGCGCTACCGGCTCAACCGCCTGGACGTGAAGGTCTCGCCGTACCTGTACATCGCCCCGTTCTTCGTGCTGTTCGCGGTGGTGGGCCTGTTCCCGCTGCTCTACACCGCCTACATCTCCCTGTTCGAGTGGGAGCTGGGCGCGGACGAGCAGCCGTTCGTCGGTATCGAGAACTACACCGAGCTGTTGGCCGACTCGCAGTTCTGGAACGCGATGGTCAACACGTTCAGCATCTTCGCGATCTCGACGATCCCGCAGGTGATCATCGCGGTGCTGCTGGCGGCGCTGCTCAACACCGCCCTGCGCGGGCGGACCGGCTGGCGGATGGGCGTGCTGCTGCCTTACGTGGCCAGCCTCGTCGCCCTGACCATCATCTTCGGCGACCTGTTCGGCGTGCAGTACGGCACCATCAACAACATCGTCGAGTTCTTCGGCTTCGACCGGATCGACTGGCAGGCCGATCGCTGGTGGAGCCACGTGGCCATCGCGACCATGGTCAACTGGCGCTGGACGGGCTACAACGCCCTGATCGTGCTGGCGGCCATGCAGGCCATCCCGCGCGACGTCTACGAGGCGGCCTGGGTCGACGGCGCGAGCAAGGTGCGCCAGTTCCTCAGCATCACGCTGCCGATGCTGCGGCCCACGCTGATCTTCGTGATCGTCACGTCGACCATCGGCGGTCTGCAGATCTTCACCGAGCCGTTGCTGTTCTCGCCCTCGGCGGGTGCCAACGGCGGCGCGACCCACCAGTACCAGACGGTCGTGCTCTACATGTACCAGGCGGGCTTCCAGCGCCTCGACCTCGGCTACGCCTCGGCGATGGCCTGGATCCTGTTCATCGTCATCATCGCGATCGCGGGGATCAACTTCCTGCTCACCCGCAGGCTCGCGTCCAGTGGGGAGGCGTGATGGCCACCATCACCGATCGCCCGGCGCCGAGCGCCACCGGGGACAAGACCAAGCGGAGGCGCTCGAAGGCGGTGTCGCTGTCCGAGCGGCGCCCGGGCTTCACCGTCTACGGGATCCTGATCGCCTTCATCCTCGGGTCGGCGTTCCCGTTCTACTGGTCGTTCCTGGTGGCCAGCCACGACGACGCGGAGTTCACCGCCGAGGCGCCCCTGCTGCCCGGCGGGAAGTTCTTCACCAACGCGGCACGGGTGCTGGACACCATCCCGTTCTGGAAGGCCCTGGGCAACAGCATCATCGTCTCCGGCACCGTCACGCTCTCCGTGGTGGTGCTCTCGACGTTGGCCGGGTTTGCGTTCGCCAAGCTGAGGTTCAAGGGCCGCGGCCCGCTCATGGTGTTCGTGGTCGCCACGCTCGCCGTGCCCACGCAGCTCGGCATCATCCCGCTGTACATGGTGATGGCCGAGTACGGCTGGTCAGGCACCCTCGGTGCGGTCATCATCCCCAACCTGGTGACCGCGTTCGGCGTGTTCTGGATGCGCCAGTACATCGCCGACGCCGTGCCCGACGAGCTGATCGAGGCGGCCCGCATGGACGGGTGCAGCATGATCCGCACGTTCTGGCACGTGTGCCTGCCCGCGGTGCGCCCGGCCGCCGCCATGCTGGGCATCTTCACGTTCATGATGTCGTGGAACGACTTCCTCTGGCCGCTGATCGTGCTCAACGCGGACAACCCGACGATGCAGGTCGCCCTGGAGAAGTTGCAGAGCGGCTACTACGTCGACAAAACGCTCGTGCTCGCCGGGACCACGATGGCCACGGTCCCGATTCTGATCGTCTTCCTCGTACTCG
This sequence comes from Saccharothrix sp. CB00851, assembly GCF_001905065.1. Taxonomy (NCBI): domain Bacteria; kingdom Bacillati; phylum Actinomycetota; class Actinomycetes; order Pseudonocardiales; family Pseudonocardiaceae; genus Saccharothrix; species Saccharothrix sp. CB00851. The sequence continues at coordinate 43,394 of NZ_LWLC01000033.1, read as the reverse complement.
GTCGGCAGATCGTCGCCGGGATCATGCAGGGTGCTGTGAAGGGGTAGCTGTGGAGTCGATTTCCTTTCCCGAGGGATTCGTGTGGGGCGCCGCGACAGCGGCGTTCCAGATCGAAGGCGCGACCACCGCGGACGGTCGCACCGCGTCCATCTGGGACACGTTCTGCCAGATCCCCGGCGCGGTGGTGGGCGGTGACACGGGTGATCCCGCGGCCGACCACTACTACCGCGTCGACGAAGACGTCCAGCTGATGGTCGACCTCGGGTTGCACGCCTACCGGTTCTCCACCGCGTGGCCCCGCATCCGCCCGGACGCCGGTCCGGTCAACCAGGCCGGCCTGGACTTCTACTCCCGGCTGGTCGACAAGCTGCTCGAGAACAACATCACCCCGTGGCTGACGCTCTACCACTGGGACCTCCCGCAGACCCTCGAGGACGAGGGCGGTTGGGCCAACCGGGACACCGCGTACCGCTTCGCGGAGTACGCCGAGTCGGTCGTCGGCGCGCTGGGCGACCGGGTGGAGAACTGGACCACGCTCAACGAGCCGTGGTGCTCGTCGCTGCTCAGCTACGCGGCGGGCGTGCACGCGCCCGGCCGCCAGGAGCCGGAGGCCGCCGTCGCGGCCGTGCACCACCTGCTGCTGGCCCACGGCCTGGCCACCGCGGCGATCCGGGAGCAGGCGCCGACCGCCAAGGTCGGCATCACGCTCAACATGTACCCGATCATCCCGGCGAACCCGGACGACCCGGGCGACCTCGACGCCGCGCGCCGGCTCGACGGCCTGCAGAACCGGATCTTCCTGGACCCGCTGTTCAAGGGCGAGTACCCGGCGGACATCGTGGAGGACTTGGAGCCCTACGGGTTCTCCAAGCACATCCGCGAGAACGACCTGGAGATCATCTCGGCGCCGTTGGACCAGCTGGGCGTGAACTACTACGCCGAGCACTTCGTGAGCAACACGCCCGAGCCCGAAGCGCCGGTCGTCGACAACGGGCGTCGCCCGACCGGGTCACCGTGGGTCGGCGCGGAGCACGTCTCGTTCCCCAGCCGCGGCCTGCCCCGCACCGCCATGGACTGGGAGGTGCAGCCGGACGGCCTGTTCAAGGTGCTCATGCGGGTGCACCAGGACTACCCGAGCATCCCGCTGTACGTCACCGAGAACGGTGCCGCCTACGTCGACTCCATCGACGACGACGGGTCGATCAACGACCCCGAGCGCCTCGGTTACATCGAGTCGCACCTCAGGGCGGCGCACGCGGCCATCGAGGCGGGTGTCGACCTGCGCGGTTACTTCGCGTGGTCGCTCATGGACAACTTCGAATGGGCCGAGGGCTACGCCAAGCGGTTCGGGATCGTGCATGTCGACTACGAGACCCAGGTGCGGACGCCTAAGATGAGCGCCATGTGGTACTCGCAGGTTGCCCGTGGCAACGCTCTCGCGGCGACGGTCGCTCCGTGACAGATGCCGTTGACCCACCCAAGGCGCGACGACCCAACACCCGGCTGGAGGAGGTCGCTCGCGCAGCCGGGGTGTCCAAGTCGACCGTCTCCCGGGTGATCAACGGCGAGCCGTACGTCAGTTCCCGGGCGCGGGAGGCCGTGCACCAGGCCATCGGCAAGCTCGGGTACAGCCCGAACCAGGCGGCCCGGACGCTCGCGGGCAGCCGGGCCAACTGTATCGCCCTGGTCGTCTCCGAGCAGGGCAGCCGGGTGCTGGCCGACCCGTTCTTCGCCGGCGTGCTCCGCGGTGTGCACGCCGAACTCGCGGGCAAGCGGGTCCAGCTCGTCCTCATGATGAGCAAGGAGGGCGACGAGCAGGACCTGGTGAACTACCTCTGCGGCGGGCACGTGGACGGCGTGCTGGTGATCAGCCTGCACGGCCAGGACCCGCTGCCCCGCACGCTCGCCGACGCGGGCCTGCCGACGGTCGTCGGCGGCAGGCCCCTCGGCGCGGGCGGAGTGCCCTATGTGGACTCGGACAACTTCAACGGCGCCATGGAGGCGGCCCGCTACCTGGTCTCGCGGGGCCGCAAGCGGATCGCCACCATCGCCGGCCCCCGCGACATGGCGGTCGGTATGGACCGTTTGTCCGGTTGGAAGCGCGGGCTGAGCCAGGCACGGCTCGACACCGATCTCGTCGCGTACGGTGACTTCACCCCGGAGAGCGGTGCGGTCGCCATGGCCGACCTGCTCAAGCGGGCGCCGGACCTGGACGCGGTGTTCGTCGGCGCGGACATCATGGCGCTGGGCGCGTTGCAGACCCTGCACGCGCACGGCAAGCGGGTCCCCGACGACGTGGCCGTGGTCGGGTTCGACGACCTGATGATCGCCTCCACCGCGGTGCCGCCGCTGACCACGATCCGGCAGGACGTGGAGCAGTTGGGGCGCACCATGACGTGGCGGCTCATGGCGGAGCTGGCGGGCGAGGAGAACCTGCCGCCGTTCCTGCTCCTGCCGACGGCGATGGTCACCCGTTCGAGCGCCTGAGTCGCTCTCGAAGTACCCAGCACGTCACCGCGACCCGGGCCACGAGGCCCGGGTCGCGGTGTTTTTCGAATCGATTCGACGGCCGTTTCGACGCGGTTCGACCACTGCGGTTGATCACGCACCGCACTTCACTCGGATGGCGTAACCCGGACTGCTTGCCGCTGACCGACGGCCCTGGCTACGGTCCAATCCTGCACGTTCTGGGAGCGCTCCCAGACCTGTGCGGCCCGCCTGACTCCACCAGAGCCAGGGGGGAGGCGGATCCCACTCGCCCACCGCCTCCTCCCGCCCCGCGCAAAGGAGCGCACCACGATGGCCCGACGCACCGCGCGCACGGCCCCCGCCGTCCAGCGCCTCCTCGCGTTGACCGCCGCCGCCGTGGCCGTCCTCGGCCTCGTGGTGGTCTCCGCCGTCACCAGGCCCGCGTCACCGGCGCCGGTCGACGCCGCGGGCATCGTGCAGCCCCACAACTGGCGCAACGTGGAGATCGCGGGCGGCGGGTTCGTGCCCGGCATCGTGTTCAGCCCGGCGGAGAAGGACCTGATCTACGCCCGCACCGACATCGGCGGCGCGTACCGGTGGAACCAGGCCACCGGCCGCTGGATCCCGCTGCTGGACTGGGTCGACTGGGACAACTGGGGTTACAACGGCGTGGCGAGCATCGCGCCCGACCCCGAGAACGCCGACAAGGTCTACGCCGCCGTCGGCATGTACACCAACAGCTGGGACCCCGACAACGGCGCCATCCTGCGTTCGGCGGACCGCGGCAAGACCTGGCAGCACACCCAGCTGCCGTTCAAGGTCGGCGGCAACATGCCCGGCCGCGGCATGGGCGAGCGGCTGTCCGTCGACCCCAACGACGGCCGGGTGCTGTACTTCGGCGCGCCCAGCGGCAAGGGCCTGTGGCGCAGCACGGACAGCGGCGTCACGTGGTCGCAGGTCGCGAGCTTCCCCAACCCAGGCAACTACGTCGCCGACCCGAACGACCCCAACGGCTACGGCAACGACATCCAGGGCGTCGTCTGGGTGACCTACGACCCGCGCTCCTCGACCGCGGGCAGCCCGTCGAAGACCATCTACGTCGGTGTCGCCGACAAGGAGAACACGGTCTACCGCAGCACTGACGCGGGCGCGACGTGGTCCCGGCTCGCCGGCCAGCCCACCGGCTACATCGCCCACCAGGGCGAGCTGGACACCAAGGGCGGCTTCCTCTACCTGGCCACCAGCGACACCGGCGGCCCGTACGACGGCGGCAAGGGCGACGTCTGGAAGTACGACACCGCCACGGGCGCGTGGACCCAGGTCAGCCCCGTCCCGTCCAGCAGCTCGGACAACTACTTCGGCTACAGCGGCCTGACCATCGACCGGCAGAACCCGAACACGCTGATGGTCGCCACCCAGATCTCCTGGTGGCCGGACGTCATCATCTTCCGCAGCACCGACGGCGGCGCGAGTTGGACCCGTGCCTGGGACTTCACCAGTTACCCCAACCGCAGCTTCCGCTACACCATGGACATCAGCGCCGCGCCCTGGCTGAGCTTCGGCCAGAACCCGCAGCCTCCGGAGGTGACGCCGAAGCTCGGCTGGATGGTCGAGTCGCTGGAGATCGACCCGTTCGACTCCAACCGGATGCTGTACGGCACCGGCGCGACCATCTACGGCACCACGGACCTGCTCAAGTGGGACGACGGCGGCCAGATCACGATCAAGCCGGCCGTCGCCGGGCTGGAGGAGACCGCGGTGCTCGACCTGATCAGCCCGCCCGAGGGCGCGCCGCTGATCAGCGGTCTGGGTGACATCGGCGGGTTCCGGCACACGGACCTGACCAAGGTGCCCGGGATGATGTTCCAGCGGCCGTACTTCACCACCACCCGCAGCCTGGACTACGCCGAGAAGAACCCGGCCGTGATGGTCCGCTCGGGTGACTTCGACAAGTCCGCGCAGCCCAACGACATGCGGGTGGCGTTCTCCACCGACGGCGGCGAGAACTGGTTCCAGGGCACCGAGCCCGGCGGCGTCACCGGTGGCGGCACGGTCGCCGCGGCGGCGGACGGCTCCCGGTTCGTGTGGAGCCCGGCGGGCGCCGCGGTGCACTACTCGGTGGGCTTCGGCACCACGTGGACGCCGTCCACCGGCATCCCGGCGGGCGCCGTGGTCGAGTCCGACCGGGTGAACCCGCTCAAGTTCTACGCCTTGGCCGAGGGCAGGCTCTACACCAGCACCGACGGCGGCGCGACGTTCACCGCGGGCCCCGAGGTGCCGGCGAGCAAGCTCAAGGCCGTGCCCGGCCACGAGGGCGACATCTGGCTGACCGGTGACACCGGCCTGTTCCGCTCCGAGGACTCCGGCGCCACCGTCCGCAAGAACCGGTTCGTCACCAAGGCCGTCAGCATCGGGTTCGGCAAGCCCGCCGAGGGCAAGACCTACCCGGCCATGTACGCGGTGCTGACCAACGAGGTGATGGGCACCGGTGTCTTCCGCATCGACGGCTTCGGCTTCGACGGCATGGCCGCGGGCTTCGTGCACATCAACACCGGGGTGAACCAGCAGTACGGCAACATGGGCGAGGCGATCACCGGCGACCCGCGCGTCTACGGACGCGTCTACCTGGGCACGAACGGTCGCGGCATCCTCGTCGCCGACCCCGCCGGGAACATCTCGACCACCGAGCCGTTCCCCACCACGACCACCACGATTCCGAACACGACGTCGAGCACCACGTCGAGCAGCACCACGAGCACCACTGTCACGGACCAGGTGCCGCCCACTTGTGCGGTGCGCTACCAGGTCACGAGCCAGTGGGGAGGTGGCTTCACCGGTTCGGTGAGGATCACCAACCAGGCCAACGCCCCCGTCACGGGGTGGAGCCTGGGCTGGTCGTTCGCGAACGGCCAGCGGATCACCAACAGTTGGAACGGCAAGGCGTCGCAGGTCGGCGCCGCCGTCACGGTGACCAACGAGGGCTGGAACGGGACCATCGCGGCGGGGAGCACGGTGGAATTCGGATTCCAGGCGAGCTGGCAGGGCAGCAACGCCGCACCCACCGGCTTCACGCTGAACGGTAGGTCCTGTTCCTCGGTCTGAGGACGATTTATCGCAGCCCTCGTTTGGCCTGGCGGCGCAGCTGCATGATCCGGGCTGCGCCGACCAGGGCCACCAGGATCGCGCCCGCGATCGCCGCGAACAGCAGTGCCACGCCCAGCGGCAGCGTGCCCGCGGCACCGAAGAAGTGGATCGTGGCGTCGGTGAGGTTCTGCAGGATGAACACCAGCAGCACGATCAGCACCACGATCGAGGCCAGCACGGCGACCCACGTGCCGCTGATCCTGGTGGGCTTCAGCCTCGCGGGCGGCGCGACCGTCCGCTCCGGCTCCCCGGTGACCGAGGGCTCCACCGCGCCACCGGGCGGGTCCACGGTGGCGGGTCCGTTCGGGATCGGGCGCGTCGGTGCTGCTTCCGTGCGGTCGTCGTCACGCGGCGTAGTCACCTGGCGATTATCGGCCCGCCTCCGCCGGCCCGCCAATCAACCGCACGGGCGGTGGTACTCCAGCGCGCCGACCGCGCCCACGTACTGCTGCCACTCCTCGCGGGTGATGTGGGTGGTGACCCCGTCGCACATCTCGCGCACCGCCGTGTCGAAGTCGAACTCCCAGGACCGCGTGGTGCCGTTCGACTTGGACGTCTCCACGTTGGTCGCCGTGTCGCCGAACCCCACCGCGTAGACGCCCTCGGTGAGCCCGTTGATCCGGCCGCGCTGGGCGGGCCGCCGCGGGTCCGACACGTCCCACAGCGCCACCGTGTCCTGCGTGCCGACGGTGGCGAGCGCGTCACCGGTCGGGTGGAACGCCAGCGCCTGGACCGCACCCCGGTGCGCCTTGCCGGACCACAGCTCGGCGGGCTTCGCCCTGTCGGTCACGTCGTACAGCCGGACCTCGCCCTTCGCCGTGCCGAGCGCCAGCGCGCGGTGGTCGTGCGACAGGGCCGCGGCGGTGATGTCGCGGGCCAGGTCCAGCTCCACGAGCAGGTCCGGCCGGGTCGGCTCGGACACGTCCCACAGCCGGACCACGCCCATGACGTCGTAGGTCACCACGACCTCGCCGTCCGGGCCGTAGACGACGCCGACGACCGGGCGCGGCTGGTCCGCCAGGCGGGCCGCCTCGACCGGCCGGGCCGGGTCCGACCAGTCCCACACCGCCACCGCGCCCTGGTCGGACACGGCGACCAGCGTGCGGCCGCGGGCCGGGTCGAACGCGACCAGGTCCACCAGGCCGGCGAAGGTGTGCGTGACCTCGGTGGTCACATCGGTGACGTCCCAGACCTTGCCCACCCCGTCCACCACGGTCGTGGCGAACGCCTGACCCGCGCCGTTGACCGCGATCGAGGTCACCGTCTCGTCGGCGGGCCCGAGCACCCGGGGCACGGTCTCGCGCTCGCGGTCCGGGTCGGCGAGGGCCTGGGCGGACGCGAACGCCGCGCGGCTGGCCATGTCCCGCTCGTCCGTCGCACGCGCGCTGAGCACGCCGTTGCGCGTCTCGTCGTTCGGGTTGAGGTAGTGCGCTTCGATGGCGAGCTGGTCGGCGAGCCGCGGGTCGCTGCTGCGCAGCGCCTGCGACTGGTTGGCCACGTACCAGGCGGCCGACGACTTCCAGCCCGCCGCGGCCTCCTTCTGCGCGGTGATCGCGAGCACCACGGCCGTGCCCGCGAGCATCAGCAGCACGGCCAGCAGCGCCACGAGCTGGCGCAACCGGCGGGTGCGGCGGTGCGCGAGCACCCGTTCCCGGTCGCGTGCCTGGAGGCTCTCGGCCAGGAAGTCGCGCTCCTGGGCGCTGGTCCGCACGCCGTCGCGCTGCGTCCACTCCACCGCTGTGTCCAGCCGCGTGCCCCGGTACAGCGCGTCCGGGTCCCGGCCGAGCGACTCCCAGGTGGCCGCGGCCTCGGTGAGCCGCCGCATGGTGCGCAGCCCGTCCCGGTCCTCGGCGAGCCAGCCGCGCAGCCGCGGCCACGAGCGGATCAGCGCCTCGTGCGCGATCTCCACGCTGTCGCGGTCCAGGGTGAGCAGCCGGGCGTGCGCCAGCCGGTCCAGCACCACGTCCACGTCCACGTCGTGGTCCAGCTCGGCGCGCGGCAGCCGTCGCTTGGTGTCCTCGGTGCCGTCACCGAGCGCGGTGAGCCGCAGGAACACCTGCCTGGCCAACGCGCGCTGGTGGCGTTCCAGCGAGGTGTAGGTGCGTTCGGCGGTCTGCGCGATGGCGTGCTGGATACCGCCCGCGGCCTCGTAGCCGGCCAGCGTCAACGTGGTGCCGCGCCGTCGCCGCCAGGTCTCCAGCAGCGCGTGCGACATCAGCGGCAGCACGCCCGCCTGGCCGGTGGCGTCCGCGACCAGCCGTGACACCAGCGCCGTCTCCACCGTGCACGACGCCTTCACGGCGGGCCGCATGATCACCTGGCGCAGCTCCTCCGGACCCATCGGCCCGAGCAGCAGCTGGCCGTCGGTCAGCGCCTCCACCAGCGCCGGGTGCTGCGCGCAGTGCCCGTAGAAATCGGCCCGCACGCCGATCACGACCTTGCACCGCGCCGCCAACAGGGCGTCGACGTAGGCGGTGCGCCGGTCGGCGTCCGGCCAGAGCGTGAAGACCTCTTCGAACTGGTCCACGATCAGCAGGTCGGCGTCCAGGTCGGGCTCGGCGGTCTCGCTGGGCGAGGTGACCACGGCCCGGCCGGTCACCCGCGGCACCAGGCCCGCGCGCAGCAGCGACGACTTGCCCGCGCCCGACGCGCCGAACACCGCGACGAACCGGCGCTGCGCGATGCGCTTCTCCAGGTCGTCCAGCAGGTGGTCGCGGCCGAAGAACCACTCGGCGTCCTCGGTGCCGTAGGCCGCCAGGCCCGCGTACGGCGGATGGCTCTCGTCGGGGTCCTGGTCGGGGCTGGGCAGCACCTCGGCGGCGACCTGCCGCCACCGGTCCTCCCACTCGGCCACGTCACCCTCGCAGGCGCGCACGTAGGCCAGCGTCACCGCGAGCGTGGGCAGCTTCCGCCCGCCCGCCGCGTCCGACAGCGTGGTCGCCGAGTAGTGGGCGCGTGCGCCCAACTGCCGGTAGCTGCACCCACCCGCCTTGTCCCGCAACGACCGCAAGTCGGCGGCGAACCTCAGCAACGGGCTGTCACCGACGTCCAATGGGCGTTCTCCGCGCGGCAACCGGCTCACCCCCTGGCAGTCTCGGCGACGATTGTCCGCAGTGACAAACGTGCCGTCCAGGCTGTCAGACGAGCGGGCGCAGTGTGTCCGCTTCGGGGGACTGCATTCGGGTGAAGAGGTCTAGAGCACTTCGCCAGTGTGTTCGCGCGTGCTCCGGTTCGAGGTGGCCGAGCAGGCGCAGGGTGTGCGCCTCACCAGCCAGGTGACCGGTGCTCCGGTGCAGGTCGAGGGCTTGCCGCGCGTGCGCGACGGCCTCCTCGGCGGGTGCCGTGCGGGCCAGCGCGGTGAGCGCCTTGGCCTCGACCACCCGGTAGCCCGCCTTGCGCGCGATGGCCAGCGCCTCCTCCGCCCGGCCCAACCCGATCAGCGCCTCGGCCTCCAGGAAGTCGTCCTCGGTCTCCCGGGCCAGCTCCACCGCCTGCCGGTAGCAGTCCAGCGCGTCACCCTCCTGACCGGCGCGGCGGTGGATGTCGCCCAGCACGTGCAGCGCGCCCGCCTCGATCCGGCGGTCACCGGTGTCGCGGGCCAGCATCAACGACGTGCGGCCGTGCTCGTACGCGGCGGCCCGGTCGCCCCGGTCGTTGTGCACGGCGGCGAGCGTGGTCAGGTTGCCCGCCTCGGCGACCCGCGCGCCGATCTCGCGGTGCATCCGCAACGCCTCGGTCAGGTACCCGGACGCTTGGTCGAGGTCTCCGCGCGTGTGCCACAGCTCGCCGAGGTTGCCCTTGGCCAGCGCGATCGCCTGCGGCGCGCGGGCGTCGTCGCTCAGCCGCAGCGCCTCGGTGAAGTAGTCGGTCGACTCGGCCAGCCTGCCCAGCTGCCACGCCACGATCGCCAGGTTGTTCAGGCCCGCGAGCTGACCGGCGACCAGGCCGTGGCGGCGGTCGATCTCGACGGCCCGCGCGAAGTGCTCGGCCGCCTCGGTGAGGTGCCCGGACTGGCGGTGGATGCCGCCGAGGTTGTTGTGCGCCGACGCCTGCCCGTCCGGCCAGCCGCCCTCCTCGGCCAGCCGCAGCGCCCTGGCCGAGTGCTCGATCGCGGCGGCGTGCTCGGCGCGCAGGAACTTCAGGTTCGCCAGGCTCAGCTCGGCCGCGGCCTGCGCCATCGGCTCGCCCTCGGCGGCGCGCAGCGCGGTGCTCGCCACCGTCATCCAGTCGACCGTGGCCATCCGCAGCCAGAAGTAGCCGCGCAGCGCGTCCGACAGCAGCCACGCCTCGCGGCGCGGTCCGTGCCCGGCGGCGTGCAGCACCGCGGCCACCAGGTTGGCGCGTTCGGCGTCCAGCCAGGCCGACGCCTGGTTCTCGTGCTCGAACAACTCCGGCGGGAGCGGGCCGGGCAGCCGGGACATGTCCGGGTACAGCACCGCCGCCGCGGACCGCGCCCGTTCCCGGTACCAGTCGTACAGCCGGCGGACCGCCTCGTCCCGCCGGTCGTCGGTCTCCTCGGCCACCGCGCGTTCCCGCGCGTACAGGCGCAGCAGGTCGTGCCCGGTGAACCGGCCCGCGTCCTCGTGCAGCAGGTGCGCGTCGGTCAGCGCGGTCAGCAGCTCACGGGCGCGCGGCACGGGCAAGTCGGCGACGGCCGCCGCCGCCTCGACGCCGAAGTCCTGGCCGGGGATGAGCCCGACCAGCCGGAACAGCCTCCGCGCGGCGGCCGGGAGCGCGCTGTAGGACAGGTCGAACGCGGCCCGCACGGCGGTGTCCTCGTCGGCGTGCAGCGCGGTGAGCCGGTTGCCGCGGCGCAGCTCGGCGACGTGGTCGGCGATCCGGCCACCGGCGTAGTGGGCGGCGGTGACGCGCAACGCCAGCGGCAGGCGCGCGCACAACGCGGCCAGCTCGGCGGTCGCCTCCGGCTCGGCGGCCGTGCGGTCCTCGCCGAGCAGGCGGCCGAGCAGCTCGACCGACTCGGCCGGGGTGAGCACGTCCAGCGCGACCCGCGCGGCGCCCTCGCGGGCCACCAGACCCGCCATCCGGTCCCGGCTGGTGACCACGACCAGGCAACCCGAGCCGCCCGGCAGCAGCGGGCGGACCTGGTCCGCGCCCGCCGCGTTGTCCAGCACCACGAGCACTGCGCGGTCGGCCAGCGTGCTGCGGTACAGCGCGGTGGCCTCGTCCACGTCCGGCGGCACCCGTTCGGGTGGCACGCCGAGGGCGTGCAGGAAGCGGGAGAGCACTTCCAGCGGGCGCCGCGGCGGCAGGGCGTCGTAACCGCGCAGGTCGGCGTAGAGCTGGCCGTCGGGGAACAGCTCGCGCGCCCGGTCCGCCCAGTACACGGCCAACGCCGTCTTCCCCACCCCGGCCGTGCCCGCGATGGCGGAGATGACGACCGTGGCACCGGCCCGGTCCTCGCGGGCCCTGCTCGCCTGGCGGTCGAGTTCCTCCAGTGCCGTGCGGCGGCCCGTGAAGTCCGGGACGGCGGCCGGCAGCTGGCGCGGCACGACCGCGGCGGGCAGCAGCGGCGTGCGGTCCAACGCGCGGTCGGCGCGCAGGATCTCCAGGTGCAGCCGCTTGACGGCGGGGGAGGGCTCGATGCCCAGTTCGGTGCCCAGCGCTGCGCGCAGGCTCTGGTAGGCGGCCAGGGCCTCGGCCTGGCGTCCGGTGCGGTAACGGGCGAGCATGAGCTGGGCCCACAGCCGTTCCCGCAGCGGGTGCTGCTCGGTCAGGGCGGACAGCTCACCGCACAGCTCCGCCTCCTGGCCCAGCGCCAAGCGGGCGTCGACGTTGTCCTCCTGGACGGTGAGCCGCAGCTCCTCCAGCACGGTGACCCGGGGCCGGATGATCTCCGGCACCGGTAAGCCGTCCAGCGCCGGGCCGCGCCACAGGCCGAGCGCCCGCGTCAGCCGTTCGGCGGCCACGTCGAACCTCTTGTCCCGCAACGCCTCCCGACCCTCGGCCACCAGGTCCTCGAACCGGGTGGCGTCCAGCGCGTCCCGGTCGACGCGCAGCACGTAGCCGTCCGGGCGGGTGTCGATCACCGCGTCGCCGTCCCGCAGCAGGCGGCGCAGGTCCGACAGGTAGGTCTTGAGGTTCGCGCCGGCCGAGCGGGGCAGCGCCTCGGGCCACAACGCGTCGCTGAGCGCGTCGGCGGAGGTGGGCGTGCCGTCGCGCAGCAGGAGGACGGCGAGCAGCACGCGTTCCTTGCGCCGGGTGGGTACGACGAGCCGGTTCGCGCGGTCGCGAACCTCCAGCGGACCCAACACCCCGAAACGCACAGGACACAGCGTAGTGATGTCGGTACACGCAGGTGTGTACCCCGGCGTGTACCGGTGATCAGCAGGATGTGCGGTGCGGGGGCGGTGACCAGGGGGCACCGTCCCCCGCCCGGTTATCCTCGGCCCGGTGCCCCGCTTGATCGCCCTGAACGGTCCGCCCGGGTGCGGCAAGTCGACCATCGCGCGCCGTTACGCCGACAACCACCCGCCCGCGCTGGTGCTGGACGTCGACCGGGTGCGCGACCTGATCGCCGGCGACCTCGCCGAGGCGGGCCGACTGGCCCGCGACATCGCCATCTCCGCCGCCCGCACCCATCTGACCTCGGGCCATGACGTGATCGTGCCCCAGTTCCTGGGCCGCCCCGAGTTCCTGGACCGGCTCTGCGCGCTGGCCGCCGACGTGGGCGTCGAGTACCACGAGATCGTCCTGCACGACACGCGGGAGAACGCGATCCGCCGCTTTCTCGAGCGCGGGACCGTCCAGGCGACCCCGGCCGAGCTGTCCGCGATGTACGACAACCTCCAAGCCGTCATCGCCACCCGCCACCCCACCGTGATCCCCTCGGTGGAAGGTGACCCAGCCCACACCTACCACACCCTCCTGGCCGCCCTGAACGTTCAACTCGGGGTACCTGAACGTAGGACACGGCCGTTCCGAACGTAGGACACGCGCGGCGCGAAGGTACGACTCTCGCGCGTGTCCTACGTTCGGAACGCGCGTGTCGTACGTTCAGGACCCCCGAATTCAACGGTCAGGCGAGGACTGAGGTGACGTAGGGGTCGGGGTCGGCCAGGATCGCGCGGACGGCGGTGGTGGCGGCGCCGCGCACGGCGGCCTCGGCGCCCAACGACGAGGCGACCACCCGCACGGTCGACCACTCGGCGCTGACCACGCGTCGATCCAACTCCGCGTGCAACGGCTCCTGCAGCCACGGCTCCAGCCGGGCGTACGTCCCGCCCAGCACCACCGTCGGCAGGTCCAGCAGGTTCACCGCCCCGGACAGCGCCACGCCCAGCCACCGCGCCGCCGAGCGCACCGCCGTCGTGGCCGTCCGATCACCCGCCGCCAGCCGTCCGAGCAGCTCGTCCACCCCCGTCACGCCCGCCGCGCGCACGATCTCGTCCTGCCCCGCCAGCCGCTCCAAGCACCCCCGCGACCCGCACGCGCACGCGGGCCCACGCGGGTCGACGGACAGGTGCCCGATCTCGCCGCCGAACCCGGACACGCCCTCGAACAGCGCCCCGCCCACCACGATGCCCGCGCCGATGCCGATCTCACCGGAGATGTGCAGGAAGTCCGCCGCCACGTCCCCGTGCCACAGCTCGGCCAACGCGGCCAGGTTGGCCTCGTTGCCGACCAGCACCGGCACGTCCAGCTCCAACCGCCGGGTCAGCTCACCGCGCACGTCCACCTCGCGCCAGCCCAGGTTCGGCGCCAGCCGCAGCGAACCGCCGGCCACCTTCACCAGACCGGGCACGGCCACGCCGACCCCGCCGATCGGCACGTCCTGCTTCGCCGCCGTGCGCACCGCCGCCGCCACCTTGGCCAGCACGCGGGCGGGGGAGGAGGCACGATTGTCGCTGGGCCGCACCCACCGCGCCCGCACCCGCCCGGTGAGGTCGACCAGGCACGTGGCCAGGTAGTCGACCCCGACCTCCACCCCGAGCCCGTGCGGACCGGTCGGCGACAGGTGCAGCGCCGTGCCGCGTCGCCCCGGCCCGGACCTGGCCTGCGCCTCGCCCTCGGCCACCAGACCGGCGCCGATCATCCGGTCGACCAGGCTCGACACGGTCGCCTTGGTCAGGCCGGTGCGGGCGGCCACGGCGGCGCGGGACGACCCGGGCGCCTCGGCGATGGCGTCGAGCACGAGGGCGGAGTTGTGCCGTCGCACGGTGTGCTGGCTCGCGGGCTGCGGTCTGGACACCACTGGATCCTAGCGGCTTTGTGCGATAAGTTCAGGCATCAAACTTATTGGAGGTGCCCTCGTGGACAAGTTCAGCTTCGGCCTGTGGACGGTCGGCTGGCCGGGACGCGACCCGTTCGGCGACGCGACCCGCCCGCCGCTCGACGTGCCGTTGGCGGTGCGCAAGCTCTCGGAGCTCGGTGCGTGGGGCATCACGTTCCACGACGACGACCTGTTCCCCTTCGGCTCGGACGCGGCCGAGGTCGGCAAGCGGGTCTCCGCCTTCCGGGCGGCGTTGGACGAGACCGGCATGGTCGTGCCCATGGTGACCACCAACCTGTTCACCCACCCGGTGTTCAAGGACGGCGGCTTCACCAGCAACGACCGCTCGGTGCGCCGGTTCGCGCTGCGCAAGGTGCTGCGCAACCTGGAGCTGGCCGCCGAGCTCGGCGCCCAGACCATCGTCATGTGGGGCGGCCGTGAAGGCTCCGAGGTCGACGCGGCCAAGCCCGTGTCCGCCGCCCTCGACCGCTACCGCGAAGCCGTCGACACGGTCGCCCAGTACTCGGTCGACCAGGGCTACGGCTTCCGCTTCGCGTTGGAGCCCAAGCCCAACGAGCCCCGCGGCGACATCCTGCTGCCGACCATCGGCCACGCCCTGGCGTTCATCTCGACGCTGGAGCACCACGAGCTGTTCGGCGTGAACCCCGAGGTCGGCCACGAGCAGATGGCGGGCCTCAACTTCGTGCACGGCATCGGCCAGGCGCTGTGGCAGGGCAAGCTCTTCCACATCGACCTCAACGGCCAGAAGGGCCCGCGCTACGACCAGGACTTCGTGTTCGGCCAGGGCGACCTGCTGTCCGCGTTCTTCCTGGTCGACCTGCTGGAGAACGAGGGCTACGACGGCCCCCGGCACTTCGACTACAAGCCGCTGCGCACCGAGGACTTCGACGGCGTGTGGGAGAGCGCGGCGGCCAACATGCGCACCTACAAGCTGCTGCGCGAGCGGGCGGCGGCGTTCCGCGCCGACCCCGAGGTGCAGGAGGCGATGAAGTACAGCGGCGTCTACGAGCTGGCCGAGCCCACCCTCAACGAGGGCGAGTCGATCGCGGACTTCCTCAAGGGCGAGGACTTCGACCCGTCCGCCGCGAGCGAGCGCGGCTTCGGGTTCGTGCGCCTGGCGCAGCTGGCGACCGAGCACCTGCTGGGCGCCCGCTGATGGCGCTCGTCGCGGGCGTCGACTCGTCCACCCAGTCCTGCAAGGTAGTGGTGCGCGACGCGGACACCGGCGCCCTTGTTCGGCAAGGGCGTGCGGCGCACCCGACGGGCACCGAGGTGCATCCCTCCGCGTGGTGGGACGCGCTCCAGACCGCCATCGCGGACGCGGGCGGCCTGGACGACGTGGCCGCCGTGTCGGTGGCCGCGCAACAGCACGGCATGGTCACGCTCGACTCGGCCGGCGAGGTGGTCCGGCCGGCGCTGCTGTGGAACGACACCCGTTCCGCGGGGGCGGCGGCCGAGCTCACCACCGAGCTGGGCGGGCCGGACAAGTGGGCCGAGGCGATCGGCAGCGTCCCGGTCGCCTCGCTCACCGTGACCAAGCTGCGGTGGCTCGCGACCAACGAGCCGGAGTCGGTCGCCCGCACGGCGGCGGTCTGCCTCCCGCACGACTGGCTGACGTGGAAGCTGTCCGGCGGCACGTCGCCGGCCACGCTGACCACCGACCGCAGCGACGCCAGCGGCACCGGCTACTGGTCACCGTCCACAGAGGACTACCGGCCGGATCTGCTCGAACTGGCCCTGGGCAAGGTCGTCGGGCTGCCCCGCGTGGTCGGCCCGGCCGAACTGGTCGACGGCCGGTTCGGCGCGGGCGCGGGCGACAACGCGGCGGCCGCGCTGGGCGTGCAGGCGCAGCCCGGTGACGTGGTGGTGTCCATCGGCACGTCCGGCACGGCGTTCGCGCGCCGGCCGAACCCCGTGGTCGACGGCACCGGCATCGTCAACGGGTTCGCCGACGCCGAGGGCGGCCACCTGCCGCTCGTGGCGACGCTGAACGCGTCGCGCATCCTCACGGCGGCGGCGTCCGTGCTCGGGGTGGACCTGGCCGACCTGTCGGACCTGGCCCTGAGCGCGCCCGCGGGTGCCGACGGGCTGGTGTTCGTGCCGTACCTGGAGGGGGAGCGGACGCCGAACAAGCCCGACTCCACCGGTGCGCTGCACGGCCTGCGGCTGGAGACCATGACCCCGGCGCACCTGGCGCGTGCCGCGGTCGAGGGTCTGCTGTGCAGCCTGGCCGACGCGATCGACGCGCTGCGCGCCCTGGACATGCCCGTGACGCGGGTGCTGCTGATCGGCGGCGGGGCCCGCATGCCCGCCGTGCAGCGGCTCGCGCCCGCCGTGTTCGGCTGCCCGGTCCTCGTGCCGTCGCCGAGCGAGTACGTGGCCGACGGCGCGGCCAGGCAGGCGGCGTGGGCGGTCAGCGGCGCGGACGCACCGCCGCACTGGTCGGAACTGGCGTCGACCACGGTCGAGGCCGAGCCGACCCCGTGGGTGCGGGACCGCTACGCCTCGGCGCGAGACCTGACCGTCAACCGCTGAATCGAGCCGAATGGGGCGCCTCTGGCCGCGGAGGCGCCCCATTCGCTACGGCGCGTCGGCGAGCACTTCCTCGAGCACGGGCCGTGACCGCTCGTCGCCCTCCGCCAGCGTGATGAGGGCCTTCCACAGCGCCCACCCGCGTGCCCGCGCCCACGTCGCGTCGTCCAACCCGACCGCCTCGCGGAAGACCCGCCTGCTCTCACCCGAGAACATGGTCCACGCGATCACCAGGTCGCACGCCGGATCCCCGACACCGCACGTGCCGAAGTCGATCACCGCAGCCAGCTTCCCGCCGTCGACCAGCAGGTTCCCGCTCGCGATGTCGCCGTGGAACCAGACCGGCGGCCCGGACCACCCCGGCGCGCGCAGGGCGTCGTCCCACACGGCCGCGGCCCGTTCGACGTCAATCCGACCTGCCGAGGCCGCCAACGCCCGCCGCGTCCCGTCGTCGTAGTGACCCGGCGGCGAGCCGCGGTGGAAGCTGTGCGCACCGGCCGTCGGCCCGCCCGTCGCGTCGATGCGCCGCAGCGCGCGGAGGAAGTCGGCGATCGAGACCGCGAACCCCGCCATGTCCTCGACGCGGTCCGGCGACGCGGTCTGCCCGTCCAGCCAGCGCCGGACCGACCAGTGGAACGGGTAACCCTCGCCCGGCACGCCCATCGCCAGCGACACGGGCACCGGGACCGGTAGCGCCGGCGCGAGCACCGGCAACCACGTGTGCTCCTTCTCCACCGCCGGCGCGTAGCCCGCACCGGTCGGCAGCCGCACCGTCAGGTCGTCGCCGAGGCGGTAGGTGCGGTTGTCCCACCCGTCGACCTCGACCGGCGTCACGGGCAGCCCGGCCCACCGCGGGAACTGGCTCGCGAGCAGCCGCCGCACCAACCCGGCGTCGATACCGGCACGTCCGTCGTGGTACGGGATGTCGACCATGCTCCGAGCCTGGCGACCCGGCGGCGGAGACGGCAACGCATTTTCGCGCCCGTCGCGGGTACCCCGGCGGGTGGCCGACCGGATGCGGAGGTGCCCGTGATGAGGGCCGTGGTGCTCAACTGCTCGCTGAAGAAGTCGCCCGACACGTCCAACACGCAGCTGCTGGCGGACGTCGTGGTCAAGGCGCTGGAGCAGCGCGACGTCGAGGTGCGGACGTTCCGGGTGGTGGACCACGACGTGCCGCCGGGCGTCGTCACCGACCTGGGCGACGGTGACGAGTGGCCGATGATCCACGACGAGCTGCTGAACGCGGAGATCCTGGTGGTCGCCACGCCGACGTGGGTCGGGCACCCGTCGTCCATCGCGCAACGCGTCATCGAGCGGATGGACGCCATGATCTCCGAACAGGACGACGAGGGCCGCCCGGTCGCGTACAACCGCGTGGCGGGCGTCGTCGTCACCGGCAACGAGGACGGCGCGCACCACGTGATCAGCGAGGTCGCCGGCGCCCTCGGCGACATCGGCTACACCATCCCCGGCCAGGCGTGGACCTACTGGAACATGGGCCCGGGACCGGGCCCGAGCTACCCGGACACCGTCCACGGCCACGAGTGGTCGAGGAGCACCGGCGAAGCGATGGCCGCCAACCTGCACGCCGTCGCGACGGCACTGGCGAAATCCCCCGTCCCCGCCCCGCCGTCGAGCAGCTGACCGTCGAGCAGCTGACCGTCGAGCAGCTGACCGTCGAGCAGCTGACCGTCGAGCAGCTGACCGTCGAGCAGCTGACCGTCGAGCAGCTGACCACGGGCCGACCGCGAGCGGCTGGCAACGGGCCGACCGCCGCTGCCGCTGTCGCGCGCCTGCCCGTCCGCAATGCGCGCCTGCCCGCCTGCTGTCGCGCGCCTGCCCGACCGACCGTCCTACCCGATTCGCCCCGCTCCGCCCTCCCGAACGGCCCGTCCCGATCCGCCTCCCGAACCGCCCTTCCCGGACCGACCGACGCCTCCCCGCCGCCGGGCCGGCCGTTTTCTCCGGCTAACGTGAGAAATGCGATTTGGGTTGTCAAAGGTTGCACTATTCGCCCGGCCGAGTGACCCACCAACGGACCGTCGCACCCGGTTTGGCCTGGTCAGGCCCGGGATAGTGCGAAGGCGCTCAGGAAGCCGGCCACCGTCACCAAGCCGACCAGCAGGTGGGCGTCGTCGAACGCCTCCGGGATCATGGTGTCGGCCACCATCGACAGGATCGCGCCGCCGGCGAACGCGGTGATCGCGGCCAGCCACTGGGGTGGGGCGTCGGCCAGCAGACCGTAGCCCGCCATCGACGCCAGGCCGCTCACCACCGCGATCGAGGTCCACAGGCCGAACACGTAGCGGCGCGACCGGCCGGCCCTCCGCATGCCCGCCGCCGACGACAGCCCCTCCGGCACGTTGCTGATGAACACCGCCGCCACGGTCACCGCGCTCACCCCTCCGCCGCCGAGCAGGCTCGCCCCGATCACCACGGACTCGGGGATGCCGTCCAGCAGCGCACCGACCGCGATCGCCGTCCCCGACCCGCTCTGCTCCGCCTCGGACGGCTGCAACCCTCCCGACCTCTTCCGGTGCCGGGCACCGCGCCGCGCCAACGCCACGTTCGCCGCCGTGTACACCAGGGCACCGAACGCGGCACCGGTCGCCGTGGGCAGCAGCCCGCCCAACTCGTGCGCCTCGTCGATCAGGTCGAACGACACCGCCGACAACAGCACGCCGCTGCCGAACCCCATCACCCCGGCCACCACACCGCGCGGCACCCGGACGAGGTAGCCCACGAGCGCACCCACTAGCAGCGCGGACCCGGCCAGCAACCCCCACCCCGCCGCCTGGAACACCGCGCCTCCCGTGTCGGACCCGCCCCGCGCGGGTAACCGGACGCCATGAGGATCGTCGTCACCGGCGCGACCGGCAATCTGGGCACCGCCCTGGTGCGCCGTCTCGCCGACGAACCGGACATCACCGTGCACGGCGTCTCCCGCCGCCAACCCGCGGTCGCACCGCCCTACGACACGATCACCTGGACCCCGGTCGACCTCAGCCGCGAGGGTGCCGAGGAACCCCTCGCCGAGGCCTTCCGCGACGCCGACGCGGTCGTCCACCTGGCCTGGCTCATCCAGCCCGGCCACGACGAGCGCGTCCTCTACCGGACCAACGTCGCCGGCAGCGACCGCGTGTTCACCGCCGCCGTGAAGGCGGGCGTCCCGCACCTGGTCCACATGTCGTCGGTCGGCGCCTACTCGCCTGCCTCGAAAGACCACACCGTGGACGAGAGCTGGGCGCACGACGGCCTGGCGAACTCCTACTACAGCCGGCACAAGGCCGCCGCCGAGCACCTGCTCGACCAGCTCGAACGCGCACACCCGCAGCTCACCGTCACCCGTGTCCGCCCCGGCCTGGTCCTGCAGCCGGAGGCCGCCGCCGAGATCAAGCGCTACTTCCTGGGCCCGCTGGTGCCGCACGCGCTGTTCCGGCTCAAGCCGCCCGTCCTGCCGCTCCCGCGCACGATGGTGCTGCAGTTCGTGCACGCCGACGACGTGGCCGACGCCCTGGCGAAGATCCTCACCACCCGGGCCGAGGGCGCGTACAACCTGGTCTCCGAGCCCGTCGTGACACCCCAGGTGCTGGCCGAGGTCATGGGCACCCGGCACGTGCCGATCCCGCCGACCCTCCTGCGCACCGCGGCCAAGGTCAGCTGGCACCTGCGCCTGCAACCCACCTCGCACGGCTGGGTCGACCTGGCCCTCACCGCGCCGCTGCTGGACGCGACCAAGGCGTTCACCCGGCTCGGCTGGGCACCCCGGCACAACGCCCGCGACACCCTCCGCCAGCTCCTCGACGGCCTCGGCCGCAAGGAGGGCCTGGCACCGAGCCCCCCGCTCAAGCCCTGAGAGCAAGCCCCGAGAGCTCCGAGGGCCCGGTCAAGCTCGGTCAGAAGCCCTCGAACAGGTTCGTCCACCCCATCACCTGGGCCACGACGAACGCCAGCGCCAGCGCCGTCACGAGCAGCACGGCCACCAGCGTGATGACGGGCCCGCGGCGGGACGGCATCGGCTGCGGGTGCGACAGACCGGAGGTCTGGCCGGAATCGGGCGGTGTCTCGCCGGGCGCGACCCCGCCACCGGGCTCCAGACCGGGCGTGCGGGCCGGGTCCGGGTCGGGCGGTGTGGCAGTCATACCGGGTGGGCTACCCGGTGGGGACGGCGCTACCCGCACCCGTGTGAACGACCAGCCGTACGGGTAATCACGTCACATGAGCGGTGTTCAAGACGAGCTGCTGCGCACGTTGACGAAAGTCGCCAAAGCCCTGCGCGCGCAAGAGATCCCGTTCGCCCTGGCGGGCGGGTGCGCGGTGTACGCCAGAGGCGGGCCGGCGACAGAACACGATGTGGACCTCCTGGTCCGCGAGCAGGACGCCAGCGCCGCCGTGAGCGCGCTCGTCGCGGCCGGCATGCGGGCCGCGACACCACCCGAGGACTGGCTGTTGAAGGTCTACGACGGTGACTCGCTGGTTGACCTGCTGTTCCGGCCCAACGAGGTGCCGGTGACCGACGAGACCCTGGCCCGTGCCGAGGAGTTGCAGGTCGGCTCGGTCGTGCTGCCGGTCATGCCCGCCACGGAGGTCCTGATCGGCAAACTGCTCGTCCTCGACGGACACCGGTGCGACTTCAGCGAGCTGCTGCCGTTCGTCCGCGCGCTCCGCGAGCAGATCGACTGGGAGCACGTCCGCGAGGCCACCAAGCACTCGCCGTACGCCGAGGCGTTCCTCGTGCTCGTCGAACGCCTCGACCTCCTGCCCGCCCCGCTGACCAGGAGCACCCGATGACCGCAGAGCAATACCTCGCCGCCCGGCTCCGCCAGGCGTTGGCCGAGGACCCGCGCACCACCGAACTGGGCGTGCGGGTCACCGTGCGCGGTGACCACGTGCTGCTGTCCGGTGACGTGGCCAGCCCGGAGCGCCGCGCCGAGCTCGAAGCCGTGATCCACGACGTGGCGCCGGAGTTGACCGTGCTCGACGACGTGAAAGTGGTGCCGTCCGAGGCGCCGGTCGGCCGAGAGGAGCTGCGATGATCCGCATCGCCGCGGTGGGTGACGTGCACCTGGGCGAAGACGCGCGCGGCCGGTTGCGGCCCGCGCTGGACCAGCTCGGCGAGCAGGCCGACGTGCTGCTGCTGGCCGGCGACCTGACCCGGCACGGCACGGTGTCGGAGGCGCGGGTGGTGGCCGACGAGTTCGGTGGCCTGCCCGTGCCCGTGGTCGCCGTGCTCGGCAACCACGACCACCACGACGACAAGCCCGACGAGGTGACCGCCGTGCTGCGCGACGCGGGCCTCACCGTGCTGGAGGGGGAGAGCACCACCATCAGCGTGGACGGCCACACGTTGGGCGTCGCGGGGGTGAAGGGCTTCGGCGGCGGGTTCGCGGGCAAGTGCGGCAGCGCGTTCGGCGAGCCGGAGATGAAGGCGTTCATCCGGCACACCTCCGAGATCGCCGACTCGCTGCGTGCCGCGCTGAGCAGCCTCGACACCGACGTGAAGGTGGCGTTGACGCACTACTCGCCGGTGCCGGACACGTTGCGCGGCGAGCCGCCGGAGATCTACCCGTTCCTCGGTTCGTACCTGCTGGGTGAGGCGATCGACGCGAACCACGCCCACCTGGCCGTGCACGGGCACGCGCACTTCGGCAACGAGCACGGCATGACGCCCGGTGGCGTGCGGGTGCGCAACGTGGCACAACCGGTCATCCGATCGGCATACACCGTCTATTGCGTGGAACCCGCCGTAGTGGAGGTGTAGCCGCATGGACGAGGAACCCAGGAGCGGAGGTCCGTCGGTGGTGTGGGCGGGTCCGCCCGACGCGCCGGCCGTGATCGTGCTCGACCCGGCCGGTGTCGGCAGGCACGGCGACCTGCCCGGCACCTGGCGCCCGCTGACGGACCACCTGCAGGTCATGTGGTGCCGGCTGCCCGCGGCGGACGAGCCGTGGCACGAGGTGGACGAGGTGCTGTCCGAGTTCGCCGACCGCTCGGTGCCGGTGCACCTGGTGGCCGGTGCGGCGGCCGGCGCCGGGGTGGGTGAGCTGATCCGGCGACACCAGGACCTGATCAGCTCGGCCCAGACGTTCGCCGCCCCCGTGCCGCTCGGGCACCCCGAGGTGGTGCTGGAGGTGCTGCGGGAGCTGCTTGACCAGGACGTGGACCCGGGAGCCGACCGCGAGCGGGGCACCAACGGCAGCCCCAAGGCCGGTTCGCTGCTCGGTGACGCGGCGTCCGCGCTGCGCCAGTCGGTCGGGCAGCTGTTCGAGCGGCTGAAGGACGGCTGAGCACCGGAACACCGGAAAGGGCCCGCCGCGGCGCGGGCCCTTTCGCATGCGAGACACGCGGATCGCCGCACGCACCCATCGCATGGCACGCACCCATCGCATGCGAAAGCCCCGCGAACCGGAGTTCGCGGGGCTTTCGCGGACCTTCGACCGCAGCCGGTCAGCTGCCGTCGACCGGCGGCCTGGGACGGGGGATCGGAGGGTGTGACCAACTCCGTCGCCGCGGGTCCCGGACCGCCGAGGGGCTCATCGCAGCGGATCTCCCGGACGGCCGGCGTCCGGCAGGTCGTGACGCGTCTCGCCGGCCTGCGGCGGCCGGTTCACGTCACCGCGCCACGCACCGGTCTCGACGCCGCGCCCCTCGATGAACTCCTTGAACCGCTCCAGGTCACCGGAGACGCGGTGGCCGACCACGCCCGTCGCCGCACCGGCCTTCTCGGTGAGCGTCTGCGGGTCGTACTCCATCTGCACGTGCACTCGCGTCCGGCGGTCGTCGAGGCGGTGGAACGTCACCACACCGCCCTGCGGCGGACCGTCGACGGTGTGCCACGCGACCCGCTCGTCCGGGTGCTGCTCGGTGATCTCGGCGTCGAACTCCCGCGTCACGCCACCGATCTTGGTGACCCAGTGGGTCCGGGTGGGTGTCACCTGGGTGATGCGCTCGACGCCCTCCATGAACTGCGGGAACGACTCGAACTGCGTCCACTGGTTGTACGCGGTCGTGACCGGGACCTCGACGTCCACGGACTTCTCGATCGTCGTCACTTGCAACAACCTCTCTTCAGGGAATCGAGTTCGACACCCGGATACCCCGGAACAAGGTCCTTACACACATGGGCGACCACCGCGGAGTGACGGAGAGTAGCGCCTCGCCGAGAAGTGTTTGCTTCTCTTCCCACCGGCTAACTCTCCTCTGTGGACCAGTACCCCGACGCGGTTCTCTTCGACCGCGACGGCACGCTCATCAGGGACGTGCCCTACAACGGCGACCCGGACAGGGTGGAGCCGATGCCCGGCGCGCGCGAAGTTCTGCGCGTGCTGCGCGCTCACGGAGTGCGCACGGGTGTCGTGAGCAACCAGTCCGGCATCGGTCGTGGTCTGCTCACGCGCACCCAAGTGAACGCGGTGAACTCGCGGGTGGAAGCGCTGCTCGGCCGGTTCGGCACGTGGCAGGTGTGCCCGCACGGCCCGGACGACGGCTGCGCGTGCCGCAAACCCGCGCCCACCATGATCCTCCAGGCCTGTGAGGCGCTTCAGGCCCGTCCGGAGCGCACCGTCTTCATCGGTGACATCGAGGCCGACGTCGAAGCCGCCCTCGCGGCCGGTGCCACCCCCATCCTCGTGCCCACCCCGGCGACCCTGCCCGACGAGGTCGAACGCGCACCGCACACCGCGCCCGACCTCCGGTCCGCATTGGCGATGGTCCTATGAGGACGCTCGTGGCCAGGCTCGACAACGACGGTGACGTGCTGCTCGCCGGTCCGGCGGTGCGCGCCGCCGCGCACGCGGGCGAAGTCGTGGTGCTGTGCGGTCATTCCGGCGCGCAGGCCGCCGCGCTCCTGCCCGGTGTGCACCGGGTCGTTCGGTGGGACTGCCCGTGGATCGCCAACCCCGCACCCGAGGTGCGCACACCGGACATCGAAGGGATCGTCGCCCTGCTCAAAGGGATTCGCGCGGACGTGGCACTGATCCTGACGTCGTTCCACCAGAGCCCGTTGCCGCTGGCGTTGCTGCTCAAGCTCGCCGGTGTGCCGAAGATCGTGGCCCGTTCGACGGATTACCCCGGCTCCCTCCTCGACGTCCGGCTGCGCGACGACCCGGACATCCCCGAGGCCGAGCGCGCGCTGGAAGTCGCACGGGCCGCCGGTTTCGAGCTGCCGCCGGGTGACGACGGCAGGCCGGCGATCATCCCACCACCGGAACCGGCCGAGATCGGGCCGTACGTCGTGGTGCACCCCGGCGCCTCCGTGCCCGCCCGCGCGTGGTCGCCGGACCGGTGCGCCGAAGCCGTCACGGCACTCGCCGAGGCCGGGCACCGCGTCCTGGTCACCGGTGGTCCGAACGAGACCGACCTCACCCGGCACGTGGCCGGCGCGCACGGCGTCGACCTCGGCGGCCGGACCACGTTCGCCGAACTGGCCGGTGTCCTGGCCCGCGCGGACGCGGTCGTGGTCGGCAACACCGGACCGGCGCACCTCGCCGCCGCGGTCGGCACGCCGGTCGTCTCCTTGTTCTCGCCCGTCGTGCCCGCCCGCCGTTGGGCGCCGCACGGGCCGCACGTGTTGCTGGGCGACCAGGACGCGCCGTGCCGCGGCTCGCGCGCCCGCGAGTGCCCGGTGCCCGGCCACCCGTGCCTTGACCGGGTGACGGCCGACCAGGTCGTCACCGCCGTAGCCGACCTCGTGGGGGTGCGGACGTGAAGATCCTGCTGTGGCACGTGCACGGCTCGTGGACGAACGCGTTCGTCCGGGGCGGGCACGAGTACCTGATCCCCGGGCCGCCCAACGGCATCGGCCTGGCCGGACGCGACTGGCCCGCCGCGCGCGAGGTCACGTCGTCCGAAGTGGACGCCGACATCGCCGTGCTGCAACGCCCGGAGGAAGTCGGCTGGGTGCCCACCGGAATCCCGGTGGTGTACCTGGAGCACAACACGCCCAAGTACCCCAACCAGACGCACCCGCTCAAGGACTGGCCGGGCACGATCGTCCACGTCACCCACTTCAACGACCTGATGTGGGACTGCGGGACCACGCGCACGGTGGTCATCGAGCACGGCGTGGTCGACCCCGGCCCCCTGTACACCGGTGAACTGCCCCGTGCCGCCGTCGTGGTCAACGACCCGGTGCGCCGCGGCCGGGCGGTCGGCACCGACCTGCTGCCCCGGTTCGCCGAGGCGGCGCCGCTGGACGTCTACGGCATGAAGACCGAGAAGCTGGGCGAGATGGGGCGCGGCGACCACGACCTGGCCTCGCTGCACCGGGAACTGGCCCTGCGACGGCTCTACCTGCACCCCGTGCGGTGGACGTCGCTGGGGCTGTCGCTGATCGAGGCGATGCACCTGGGGATGCCCGTGGTGGCGTTGGCGTGCACCGAGGTCGTGCGCGCGGTGCCGCCGGAGGCGGGCGTGGTGTCCACCGACGTGGACGAGCTGGTGCGGGCCGCGGCCGAGCTGGTCGCCGATCCCGCGCTGGCCAGGCAGAAGGGGAAGCACGCCAGGGAGTTCGCCCTGGCCCGGTACGGGCTCGACGCCTTCCTGCGGAGTTGGGACCGGCTGTTGACAGGAGTGAGCGGATGAGGATCGCGATGGTGTCCGAGCACGCCAGCCCGTTGGCTGCCCTGGGCGGTGTCGACGCCGGCGGGCAGAACGTGCACGTGGCCGCGTTGTCGGCGGCGTTGTCGGCGGGCGGGCACGACGTGGTGGTCTACACCCGCCGCGACGACCCGGCCCTGCCCGCGCGGGTGCGCACCGAGCAGGGCTACGAGGTCGTGCACGTGCCCGCCGGCCCCGCCGCGGCGGTGCCCAAGGACGACCTGCTGCCGCACATGGGCGAGTTCGCCCGGTTCCTGGAGAACGCGTGGTGCGAGGACCCGCCCGACGTCGTGCACGCGCACTTCTGGATGTCCGGCCTGGCCTCGGTGCTCGCCGCGCGCAAGGTCGGCGTGCCCGTCGTGCAGACCTACCACGCCCTGGGCACGGTGAAGCGCCGCCACCAGGGCGCGGACGACACCAGCCCGCCCGAGCGGATCGGCATCGAGCGGATGATCGGGCGCGAGGCCGACCGGATCGCGGCGACGTGCGACGACGAGGCGGCCGAGCTGATGCGCATGGGCGTGCAGCGGTCGCGGATCTCGGTCGTGCCGTGCGGCGTGGACCCGGTGCGCTTCCGCCCCGACGGCCCGACCGACCGCCGCCGCTACCGGCACCGCGTCGTGTCCGTCGGCAGGCTGGTGCCGCGCAAGGGTTTCCAGGACCTGATCACCGCGTTGCGGTCGCTGCCGGACACCGAGCTGGTCATCGCGGGCGGCCCGGTGGACGTCGAGTCCGACCCTGAGGCACGACGGCTGGCCGCGCACGCGGAGCGCGTCGGCGTGCGCGGGCGGCTGTGGCTGGCGGGCCAGGTGTCGCGGGACGCGATGCCCGCGTTGCTGCGCTCGGCCGACGTGGTGGCGTGCGTGCCCTGGTACGAGCCGTTCGGCATCGTGCCGCTGGAGGCCATGGCGTGCGGCGTGCCGGTGGTGGCCAGCGCCGTCGGTGGCTTGACCGACACCGTCGTGGACGGCGTGACCGGCGTGCTCGTGCCGCCGCGCGACCCGGCCGCGCTCGCCCGTGCGCTGCACTCGCTGCTGGCCGACGACGCCCGCCGGGAAGCGTGCGGCATGGCCGGGCTGGACCGGGTGGGCGTGTGCTACACGTGGGACCGGATCGCGGAGGACACCGAACGCGTCTACGAGCGGGTCACGGCGGTGCGCGCCGTGGCCGTGGGAGGCACGCGATGACCGTCGAGACGCACTTGAACGGGCTGGCCCAGTCGCTGGCCGGGCTGCGTGCCCAGGCGCCGCGGCTGACCCGCTGGGGCGGCGTGCTGGCCCGCAGGCTCACCGACGGTGGACGGCTGCTCGCCGCGGGCAACGGCGGCTCGGCCGCCGAGGCGCAGCACCTGACCGCCGAGCTCGTCGGCCGGTTCCGCGACGACCGGCGGCCGTTCTCGGCGATCGCGCTGTGCGCGGAGTCGTCCAGCGTCACGGCGATCGGCAACGACTACGGCTACGAGCAGGTGTTCGCCCGCCAGGTCACCGCGCACGCCCGGCCGCAGGACGTGGTCGTGCTGCTGTCCACCAGCGGGCGCAGCCCGAACCTGCTGGAGGCGGCGAAGGCGGCCCGGCAGGCGGGCGCGCACGTGTGGGCGATGACGGGCCCGACCCCGAACCCGCTGGCGGAGGCCGTGGACGAGGTGCTGGCGCTGCCGGGCGAACCCGCGAACGTGCAGGAAGCGCAACTCGTGGCCGTGCATGCACTGTGTGCGGCCTTCGAAGCGGCTCTACCCGCGGCGGAACGGAGGGTCTCGTGAAGCTGGTCGTCGTCGGCGACTCGTTGCTCGACATCGACGTGCTCGGCACCGCTGAGCGCCTCTGCCCGGATGCGCCCGCGCCGGTCCTCGACGTGCAGGAAGAACGCGCCCGCCCGGGTGGCGCGGGGCTGGCCGCCGCCCTGGCCGCTGCGGACGGTGTGGACGTCACGCTGGTCAGCGCCGTGGCCGACGACGAGGACGGCCACCGGCTGCGCGACGAGCTGGCCCACGTCGAGACCGTCCTGGGCCCGTCACCCGCGCCCACGCCGGTCAAGACCCGGCTGCGGTGCGGCGACCAGTCGATCGCCCGGCTCGACCGCGGTGGCGGCCCCGGTGCGCCGCAGGCCACCGACGACATGCTCGACGCCGTGCTGGAAGCCGACTACGTGCTGGTCTCCGACTACGGTCGCGGGCTGGTGCGTGACGAACGGCTGCGCGGAGTGCTCGCCCGCCGTCCGGTGGTGTGGGACCCGCACCCGCGCGGTCCGGCCCCGGTGCCCGGGGCGCGGCTCGTGACGCCGAACGCGGCCGAGGCCAAGACCTTCAGCGGCCACGCCGACCCGATGGACGCCCTCGAAGCGCTGCGGGCGAAGTGGCGTGCCCGGGCCGTCGTCGTCACGCTCGGCGCGGACGGTGCGCTGCTGCACGGCGGCGGCACGCCGGTAGCCGTGCCCGCGCCCCGCGTCCCCGTGCTCGACCCGTGCGGCGCGGGGGACCGGTTCGCGGTCACCGTCGCGGCACGGCTCATGCGCGGCGCGGCGATGGACGACGCGGTCGCCGACGGCGTCACGTCGGCCGCCGAGTTCCTGCGCCGTGGTGGCGCGTCCGGGTTCCGGTCGACCGATGAATTGTCCACGGTGGACGCGGTGCGGGCGCGGGGCGGCACGGTCGTCGCCACCGGCGGCTGCTTCGACCTGCTGCACGCCGGTCACGTCCGCACCCTGCGCGCCGCCCGGTCGCTCGGCGACTGCCTGGTGGTGTGCCTGAACTCCGACGCGTCCGTGCGCCGGCTCAAGGGCCCGGACCGGCCCGTCACCGAGGAGCAGGACCGGGTCGAGGTGCTGCGCGCGTTGGGCTGCGTGGACGACGTGGTCGTGTTCGAGGACGACACGCCGGAACGCGTGCTGGCCGCCCTGCGCCCGGACGTGTGGGTCAAGGGCGGTGACTACACCGTGGAGTCGCTGCCGGAAGCGGACCTGGTCCGGGGGTGGGGTGGGCGGACCGTCGTCGTGCCCTACCACCGGGGCCGGTCGACCACCGAGATGCTGTCGAGGAGGGGCTGATGCTCGGTCAGGTGCTGGTGACCGGAGGCGCGTCCGGCTTGGGCGCGGCCGTGGTGCACGCGGTGCACGAGTTGGGCGGGCGACCGCTGGTGCTGGACAAGGCGGCACCGTCGTCGCCGGAGGTGGCCGACTTCGAGTCGGTGGACCTGTCCGACACCAGGGCGGCGGAACGCGCGGTCAAGGCGATCGCCGGGCGCAACGGCGGCCTGCGGGCCGTGGTCACGGCGGCGGGCACGGACGCGTGCGGCCGGCTGGACGAGGTGTCCGGCGCGGACTGGGACCGGGTGGTGATGGTGAACCTGCTCGGCACCGCCGCGGTGGTGCGGGCGGCGTTGCCCCTGCTGGACGGCGGACGGGTGGTGACGATCGCGTCCACGCTCGGCATCAAGGCGGTCAGCGACGCCACCGCGTACTGCGCCTCGAAGTTCGGCGTGGTCGGCTTCACCAGGGCGCTGGCCGCCGAGACCGCCGGGCGCGTCGGCGTCACCCTGGTCATCCCCGGCGGCATGCGCACGCACTTCTTCGACGACCGCGCCGAGCAGTACCGGCCGCCGGACGACAGCAAGCTCAACCCGCCCGAGCGGGTCGCCGACGCGATCGTGTTCGCGCTGCGCCAACCCGAGGGGTGCGAGGTGCGCGAACTCGTGGTCGCGCACGCCGAGGAGGGGTCGTGGCCATAGCCTCCCGGCTGGACACCGGCCGGGCGTTCGCCAAGGTGCTGCTGCCGACGGTGGCCAAGGGCGTCATCGTGCGCCGCCCGTCGACCACGGCGATGGCGGAGAAAGTGCGGGCGGACGCCGTGGCCGTGGCCACCGTGCAGCGGTTCCGCGAGCGCTACGGACCGGAACCGCTGCGGCTCAGGGTGACCGGGCGCAGCATCGCGCTGCTGCTCGACCCGGTGGACGTGGCGCGGCTGCTGGCCGAGTCGCCCGAGCCGTTCGCCCTGGCCACCCGGGAGAAGGAGGCCGCGCTGGCGCACTTCCAGCCGCACGGCGTGCTGATCTCGACGGGACCGGAACGGGCGCACCGGCGTGCGGTGAACGAGGACGTGCTGCGGCCGGAGAAGATCGACGTGGTGGGCATCGTGGCCGACGAGGCCGACCTGTTGCTCCGGCACGCGCGCAGCGTCGGCGAGCTGACGTGGGACGCGTTCGCGCAGGCGTGGTGGCGGGCGGCGCGGCGGATCGTGCTCGGGTCGTTCGCGCGGCAGGACGGCGAGCTGACCGACCTGCTGCGGACGTTGCGGGGCAACGCGAACTGGGCCTACCTCCACCCCCGCCGCGAGGCACTGCGCCGGCGGTTCGAGCAACGGCTGCGGGGGCATCTGGAGCGCGGTGAGCCGGGCAGCCTGGCGAGCCTCGCGCCCGCCGACGAGCTGGTCGACCAGGCGCCGCACTGGCTGTTCGCGTTCGACGCGGGCGGTATCGCGACCATGCGGGCGTTGGCGATCGGCGGCGAGGGGGAGGCCGGGATCTGGGAGTCGGTGCGGTTGTGGCCGACGACGCCGGTGATCCTGCGCGAGAGCACCGAACCGACCCGCTGGCACGGCACGTGGCTGCCGGCGGGCACCACGTTCGTCGTGTTCCTGCCGTACTTCCACCGCGACCCGGACCGGCTGCCCTGCGCCGACGCCTACGCGCCGGAGAACTGGCCCGCGCCCAACGACCCCGGCCTGGTGCCGTTCAGCGGCGGTCCGGGCATCTGCCCCGGCCGCGACCTCGTGCTGGTGGCGGGGAGCACCATGCTGGACGCGCTGCGCGACCACTTGGAGGTGCCGACGCTGAGTCCGCCGCTGCCCGCCACGCTGAACCACTTCGGGCTGACGTTCGTCACTCGAAGTGATGATTAGTTACTCCCTCAGACGGGTATGTGGTGGCCGTGAGTCAGGCTGAGGAGTCACATCAACGGAGATTGGCGCGCAACCTCAACGAGCTGTTGCAGGAACTGCGCGTGGCACAGGCCGGTGTGCAGATCCTGTTCGGCTTCCTGCTGTCGATCGCGTTCACCGAGCGCTACGCGGGGGCCGGCACCTACATCCGCGCCACCCACCTGATCACCGTCCTGTTCGCCGCCGGGGCCGTGGCGCTGCTCACCGCGCCCGCCGCCTGGCACCGGCTGCTCTTCCGCCGGGGCAGGCGCGAGGACGTGATCGAGGTGGCGAACAACTTCGCGATCATCGGGCTGGCGTGCCTGGCGGTGGCCATGACCGGCACGATCCTGGTGCTCGGCGAGGTCATCATCGGCGGCTGGATCGGCATCGTGCTCGGCGCGTTCGCGGCCCTGGTGTTCGGCACGCTGTGGTTCGCGTGGCCCTGGCGCGAGCGCGGGCGGGACACCATGGCGGACGACGACGAAGACGACGAGGACCGCATCGAGTGAGCGGAATCCTTCCCGCCACCTTCAACTTATAGCGCACCCCCGGACTTGCGGCAAGCCCCCGGTCATGCCGCACACTCTCACGGCCAACGCCATGACCTGCGGAAACCGGGGGCACGTGTCCACTCAGGGGTATGAAGAAGAATTGCGGTCCGAACGCGCGTACGTGGCGGACCTGCACCGGCGGCTCGACGCCGAACGCGCGCGGGTGAAGCGGCAGTACGAAGCGGCGCTGCGCGGCACCGGCGGCACGCGGCTGGAGCGGGACGACGAGGTGCGCGCGCTGGCCAAGGAGGCGAAGCGGCTGGGCGTGGCGGACAACGGGCTGTGCTTCGGCCGGCTGGACGCCGTGTCCGGCGAGGTCTCCTACATCGGCCGGATCGGGCTGTTCGACGAGGACGACGAGTACGAGCCGGTGCTGCTGGACTGGCGGGCGCCCGCGTCGCGCGCGTTCTACGTCGCCACCGCGGCCAACCCCGAGAACATGCGCCGCCGCCGCCAGTTCCACACCAACCGGCGGCACGTGGTCGACTTCACCGACGAGGTCCTCGGCCGCCCCGACGGCGCCGAGCGCGGTGACGCGGCCCTGCTCGCGGCGGTCAACGCGCCGCGCGGCGAGGGCATGCGCGACATCGTGGCCACGATCCAGGCCGAGCAGGACGAGGTCATCCGGCTCGACCACCCCGGCGTGCTGGTGATCGAAGGCGGCCCGGGCACCGGCAAGACCGTGGTGGCGCTGCACCGCGTCGCGTACCTGCTGTACACGCAGCGGGAGCGGATGGAGCGGCACGGCGTGCTCGTGGTCGGCCCCAACCCGGCGTTCCTGAACCACATCGGCCGCGTCCTGCCGTCGCTCGGCGAGTCCGACGTGGTGTTCACGACCCCCGGAGACCTGGTGCCCGGCCTGCGCGCCACGGCCGAGGACGCGCCCGAGGCCGCCCGGCTCAAGGGCTCGCGGAAGATCCTGGACGTGCTCGCGGCGGCGGTCGCCGACCGGCAGCGGTTGCCGGAGGAGCCGATCCCGGTCGAACTGGGCGGCGTCACGGCCCGGATCGACGCCGAGACCGCGGCGTGGGCCAGGGACGAGGCGCGGACGAGCGGGCTGCCGCACAACGAGGCACGCGCGGTGTTCACCGAGATCGTCACGTACGTGCTCACCGAGCGGGCGATCGGCCGGATCGGCAAGGGCTGGCTGACCCGGTCGGACCGCGAGTCGTGGGAACGGCTGCGGGCCGACCTGGTCAAGGAACTCGCGCAGGACGAGGGGTTCACCGCCGCGCTGGACGAGCTCTGGCCCGTCCTGACGCCGCAGGCGCTGCTGTCCTCGCTGTACACGTCACGGGAACGGCTGCGGGCGGCCGGTGCCGACCAGGTGCTGTGGCGTGCCGACGGCGAGGCGTGGACGGTGTCGGACGTGCCGCTGCTCGACGAGCTGGTCGACCTGTTGGGCCGGGACAAGTCCGACGACGGGGCCGCCGAGCGCGCGCGGCAGGCCGAGGCGAAGTACGCCGCCGAGGTGCTCGACAGCCTCCAGGGCCGCCAGGACTCGATGGACGACGAGGACCACCTGTACGCCACGGACCTGCTCTACGCCGAGGACCTGGCCGACCGCGTGCTGGAGCGGGACACCCGCGAGCTGGTGGAACGCGCCGCCGCCGACCGGGACTGGACCTACCGGCACGTCGTGGTGGACGAGGCGCAGGAACTGTCCGAAATGGACTGGCGGGTGCTGATGCGGCGCTGCCCGGGCCGCTCCTTCACCGTGGTGGGCGACCTCGCCCAACGCCGCTCGCCCGCCGGTGCCACGTCGTGGGGCACGATGCTGGACCCGTACGTCCCCGGCCGCTGGGCCTACCGGCCGCTGACGGTGAACTA
The DNA here is from genome assembly GCF_001905065.1 of Saccharothrix sp. CB00851. Taxonomy (NCBI): domain Bacteria; kingdom Bacillati; phylum Actinomycetota; class Actinomycetes; order Pseudonocardiales; family Pseudonocardiaceae; genus Saccharothrix; species Saccharothrix sp. CB00851. The sequence continues at coordinate 10,108 of NZ_LWLC01000033.1, read as the reverse complement.
CCGCACCCCGGCGGAGATCATGGCGGTCGCCGCCGCGGTGCTGGCCGGGTTCGCCCCCGACGTCAAGCCACCGGAGTCGGTCCGCGCGTGCGGCGTGCGGCCGTGGTCCAGGCGGGTCAGCGAGGACGAGTTGGGTGCGGCCGTCGAGGAGTTCGTCCGGGCCGAGGCCGGCCGTGAGGGCACCAGCGTGGTGATCGGCCCACCGGACGTGCCGGGCACCGTGGCCGCGTCGGAGACCAAGGGCCTGGAGTTCGACGCCGTGCTGGTGGTGGAACCGGAACGCATCCTCGCCGACGGCCCACGCGGAGCGGCCGAACTGTACGTCGCCCTCACCCGCGCCACGCAACGCCTCGGCGTCCTGCACCACGGCCCGCTGCCGCGCGCCCTGAGCGGGCTGGTCGAGCTCGGGACGCCCGCCGGTGCCGGGAGCGCCCGGTCCGCGTAGTGGTGGACCCGCGGCCGGTCCTGCCCCGGGCCGGCCGCGGTCACCGCCCGGGGTCGGTCAGCCGGACTCGTCGGTCCGGTCGTGTGGCGTGCCCACGGGCTTGGACTCGGGCGACCCGCGTTGCCGCAGGTACACGCTCAACACCACCATCGACCCGATGGCCAGGAACTCCGACTGCCAGTTCTGCAGCGACCGGTTCCAGAAGTCGGCCGACAGCACGTAGTCCCACCAGCCCACCGGGTCCTGGAACGTGTTCAGCTGGTCGTTGTTGTACGAACTGCGACCGGCGATGGACTGGGTCAGCCACGAGCCCACGAACAGCCCCAGCATGACCAGCCCGAGCGAGTTCGAGTACAGCGCCGTCCGCCAGCCACCCGCCTTCGCCCACGGCGGCGACTGCTCCTTGACGTACGCCCCGACCAGCTGGTCCTTGTCGGACTCCGCGCCGATCCGGTCGGCGGGCTTCGACTCGGGCGAGCCGCGCTGCATCAGCCACACGGTCGCGAAGATGAACAGGAAGAACTGCAGGTACTCCGACTGCCAGTTCTCGGCGACGTCCACCGCGAAGTCCGACGAGGCCACGTACTGCCAGAAGCCGATCGGGTCACCGCCGTCGGTGAGCCGCCGGTTGTTGAGGTCGGCGTTGCCCGCGAACGCCTGACCCACCAGCGTTGCCAGGAACAGCAGGCCGAACGCCAGCCCGAGTCCGTTGTCCCGCAGGAACCTCTTCACAGCCCCACCAATCCGATGACGCTGAAGAACACCAGCAACACCACCACACCGAGCAGGTAGGCGTAGAACATCCCGCGCTGCGTCACGGCCCACCCACTTCGCACGTGTACGGCCGTTCGCCCTGCGACTCGCAGCCGGCGCCCGCCACCCGCCACCCCGACGACAGCTCACGCAGGAACAGCACGTCGTCGGACGTGCGGACCTGCGCGGCGTCACCCCAGACCTCGACCGACTCCACCGTCCCACCGGGAACGTCGAGCGACGAGCACTCCACGTCCTCGCGGGCACGGTCGGTGAGCAGCTCGCAGGCCCTCTCCGAGTCACCCGAGGCGACCGCCGCGGTGAACTCCTCCGTCACCCGTTTCACCACGTCACCGGACCCGGAACCGCACCCGCCCAGTACCAGCACCGCCGGCAGCGACACGACGGCGCACCACCGAAAGCGGATCATGGCTGGACCATAACCCGTCATGGGCGCAGGAGCACTTTGACGGCGCCGTCCTGCTTGCGCTGGAAGATGTCGTAGGCGTGCGGCGCCTGGTCGAGCGGCAGGTGGTGGGTGGCGAAGGTGTCCACGCCGAGCGGGTCGTCGTCGGTCAGCAGCGGCAGGATCTCCGGCACCCAGCGCCACACGTTGGCCTGGCCCATGCGCAGCTGCACCTGCTTGTCGAACAGGGTCAGCATCGGCAGCGGGTCGGCCATCCCGCCGTACACGCCGGACACCGAGATGGTGCCGCCGCGCCGCACGATGTCGATCGCCAACCGCAGGGCGTGCAACCGGTCCACGCCCGCGGTCTGCATGAACCGCGCCGCGATGGCGTCCGGCAGCATCCCGACGGCCTGGTGCGCCAGCTTCGCGACCGGCGCGCCGTGCGCCTCCATGCCGACGGCGTCGATCACGGCCTCCGGCCCGCGCCCGTCGGTGAGGTCGCGGATGTGGTCCACCAAGTGGCTGTCGCGCACGTTCAGCACGGTCACACCGTGGCCGCGAGCCCGCGCCATCCGCTCGGGCACCAGGTCCACCCCGATGACGGTCTCGACGCCGCGGTGCTGCGCGATGCGGGTCGCCATGTCGCCGATCGGGCCGAGCCCGAGCACCACCAGGCTGTCCCGCGTGCCCGCGTACTCCACCGCCTGCCACGCCGTGGGCAGCACGTCGGACAGGTACACGAACCGGTCGTCCGGCGGCCCTTCCGGCACCTTGATCGGCAACGTGTTGCCGAACGGCACCCGCAGGTACTCGGCCTGCGCGCCCGGCACCTGCCCGTACAGCTTGGTGTAGCCGAACAGCGCCGCGCCGGACCCGTGCTCGCGCACCTGGGTCGTCTCGCACTGCGACTGCAGGCCCCGCCCGCACATGAAGCACGTGCCGCAGGAGATGTTGAACGGCACCACCACCCGGTCACCCGGCTTGACCTCGGTGACCTCCGCACCGACCTCCTCGACCACGCCCATCGGCTCGTGCCCGAGGATGTCGCCTTCGTCGATGAACGGACCCATCACCTCGTACAGGTGCAGGTCGGAGCCGCACAGCCCGGTGGACGTGATGCGCACGACGATGTCGCTCGGCTCCTTGAGGATCGGATCCGGCACGGTGTCCACGCGCACGTCCCGCTTGCCGTGCCAGGTGACGGCCTTCATCAAAACCCCTCCCGACTGCGCCGCGGTCGACTGCCCGGAGCGTTCCCGGCACGGCGTGTGGCAAACACCGGCCCGGGTACCCGCAGCTCATGAGCGCACCACTACCCCAGGACCGGGTGGGCGCGCCGCAACGAGCGGTCGTCACCGGGTCCGATTCCGGCATCGGCAAGGCGATCGCGGTAGCCCTGGCAGGCGGCGGCGTCGACGTCGGCATCACCTTCCACACCGACGCCGACGGCGCCGAGGACACCGCCCGCAAGGCACGTGAACAGGGCGTCCAAGCAGCCGTCCGCCGACTCGACCTGACCGACCTCCCCACCGCCGCCTCCGTCGTAGACGACCTCGCCGCCGAACTGGGCGGCATCGACGTCCTGGTCAACTGCGCCGGCACCGGCACCGCGCAGAAGGCCATGGACATGGACTTCGACACCTGGCGCGGCGTCCTGTCGGTCGACCTCGACGGCGCCTTCCTGTGCTCACAACGCGCCGCCAAGCACATGATCAAAGCGGGCCGAGGCGGCAGGATCATCAACATCACGTCCGTCCACGAGCACCAGCCCAGGGTCGGCGCCGCCCCGTACTGCGCCGCCAAGGCAGGCCTGGGCGCACTGACCAAGGTGCTGGCCCTGGAACTGGCCGAGCACGCCATCACGGTCAACTCGGTCGCACCGGGCGAAATCTCCACCCCGATGACCGGCCAGGAGGACATCGACCCCCGCACCGAACCCCGGCCAGGCGTGCCTCTGGGACGCCCGGGCCACGCGAACGAAGTCGCCGCCGTCGTCGCCTTCCTCGCCACACCAGCCGCCGGCTACGTCACCGGCGCCTCATTCCTCGTGGACGGCGGAATGACGCTGATGGGCCCCCAAGCAAGCCAACTCCTCACCGACCGAAGCTGGCTCACACCCTGACCAACCCACCACACCTGCACCGGCACGCCGCCCTCACTGCACTGGCACGTCCTTCTCCCTCATAGGAGGGCTTCGTGTCATCCCGCCGACCTGGCGCAGCCTTACCGCACGTGTCAAGGGCGGCGCGTGCGGCTTTGCCCGCTACTTCACTGGGACCTCGCGCCGCCCTTGACACGTGTGGTAACCCGGAGGGAGGTCGGTGGGATGACACGGAGTCCGGTACCACCAACTCAGCGGGAGTTCCCGACGCAATAAGAGCGAGGCGGGACCAGGGGATGTCATCCTGTTGATCTGCCCGTCCGGCGAGGACATGCTTTTAATCTTTTAGGTTCTTGCACTTAAGAACTACCAGCACGCCACTCAAGTCCCGGCTCGATTTGACATGGGGCCCCTTACGGGCACTCCAGGCAGGCCAAAGCCGGGCAGGCCTGGCGGAAAAAGCGCCCGCCAAGCCTGCCCGGCTTCGACCAGCCTAAAGCACCCGAACCCCATGTAAAATCGGGCCTCTGCGGTTGGGCTGCGGACCCGTTGTGGGCGGACCCGTTGTGGGCGGGTCCGATGTGGGCGCGTTGAGTTTGTGCGGATTACGACCGGGCCTTGGCGGTTTATTCGTCTTACGACCGGGCCTTGGCGGTCTTGCGGTTGTTCGCCTTGCCGATCGCGTCCACCAATTGCTGCTTGGTCATGCTCGACCGCCCCGGCACATCCAGCCTCTTGGCCAAGTCGTACAAGTGCTGCTTGCTGGCGTTGGCATCGACCCCACCCGCAGTCCGGCCCTGCTTCGGCGTGCTGCGAGCCGCCTGCTTGTCGGACGGCCCCTTCTCCGCCTTCGGTTCCCAGTGGTCGCCGACCTTCTCGAACGAGTGCTTCAACGCGGCGAACGCGGTCCGGTGCGAGCGCTGGCCCTCGCCGTAGGTCTGCACTGCCGAGTCGTGCGCCTTGATCCACGTCCGCTGCGCCTTCTTGGACGAGCGCGCGATCGTGCTCGGCAACTCCTCACGTCCGGGCATGGCTGTCCTCCTCGGGGCTCCGCCTCGGGTTTCACCTCGGCCACCGGGGTACCCGGAGGCCATGACGGACATGCGTGTCGATGCACTCGACGTCCACAGCCCGCTCGACGGTCAGCTGATCGGCTGGCTGCCCACCGCCACGGACGAGGACGTGGCCGGCTCGGTGCTCACCGCCCGTGAGGCGCAGCCCGGTTGGGTGGCGACACCCGCCGCCGAACGGGGAGCCGCGCTCAAGGCCGCCGCCCAGGCGATCCGGGAGCACGCGGCGGACCTGGCGAACGTGCTGCACGCCGAGACCGGCCGCCCGCTCGCGTCCGCCCGGGACGGTGTGCTGGCCAGCGTGTCCACGTTGGAGCAGTACGCCGAGCTCGGACCCGTCCACCGTGGACGCTCGCTCCAAGGCTCGCCTGACGCGGCGGACTTCATGGTCCCCGAACCGCGCGGCGTGGTCGTCGCGCTCACCCCGTGGAACGACCCGGTGGCCGTGTCCTGCGGGCTGCTCGGCGCGGCCCTGGTGACCGGCAACGCGGTGGTGCACAAGCCGAGCGAACGGTGCCCGCACACCGGTGTGCTGCTCGCGCAGCTCATGGTCGACCACTTCCCGCCGGGCGTTCTGCAGAGCCTCACCGGCGACGCCTCGATCGGCTCGGCGCTGGCCTGCTCACCGCACGTGGACGTGGTCGCCCACGTCGGCGGCACGGCGACCGGCCGCTCGATTGCCGCCGCGTGCGCCCGGACCGGCGCGAAGGCGCTGCTGGAGAACGGCGGCAACGACCCGCTGCTGGTCGACGCGGACGTGGACCCGGCGTGGGCGGCCGGGCAGGCGGCGATCGGCGCGTTCACCAACGCGGGCCAGCTGTGCACGTCGGTGGAGCGGATCTTCGTACACCAGGCCGTGGCCGACGAGTTCCTGACCGCGCTGTGCGACGAGGCCCGCCGTTGGAACGCCGACCCTCAACCGCTGGTCGACCTGCGGATGCGCGACCACGTGCACGCGCACGTCGCCGAGGCGGTGGCGGACGGCGCGCAGCCGCTGGTCGGCGGCGAGATCCCGGACCGCGACGGCGCGTACTACCCGGCGACCGTGCTCGACCACTGCACGCCCGACATGCGCGTGTTCCGGGAGGAGACCTTCGGGCCGGTCGCGCCCGTGCGCGTGGTGCCGTCGTTCGAGGACGGCCTGGCGGAGGCGTGCGTGGACGAGCACGGCCTGGCCGCGACCGTGCTGACCGGGTCGATGGCGCACGCGCAGCAGGCGTGGCGGGCGCTGCCCGTGGGCACGGTGAAGGTCAACGCCGTCTTCGGCGGTGCGCCCGGCGGCGCCGCCCAGCCCCGCCGCCTGTCCGGCACCGGGTTCGGCTACGGGCCGGAATTGCTGGACGAGATGACCGCGGTGAAGGTCGTGCACCTCGGCCAGGCTCAGATCCAGCCCTCGTCCCAGGCCAACCGGGCGGCTTCGTAGCGGGTGTTCACGCCAAGCTTCGTCATCGCCGACGACAGGTAGTTGCGCACCGTGCCCGCCGCCAGGTGGGCCTCCTGCGCGATCGCCGCCACCGTGCCACCCCGCAACGCGTACCGCAGCACATCCAACTCCCGCGCGGTCAACGGGCACGTGCCCTCGGTGAGCGCGGCGGCGGCGATCTCGGAGTCCACGTAACGCCGGCCCGCGTGCACGTCGCGCAGGATCGACGCGAGCTGCGCCGCCGGTGTCGTCTTGGGCACGAACCCGCGCACGCCCGCGCTCAACGCCCGCCGCAGCACGCCGGGCCGCGCGTGCCGCGTCACGATGACCACCGCGACACCCTCCAGCCCGCGCACCGCCTCGGCCGCCAGCACACCGTCCAGCCGGGGCATCTCCAGGTCGAACACCGCGATGTCGGGCCGGTGCGCCCGCACCGCCGCGACCGCCGCGTCACCGTCGCTGGCCTGCGCGACCACCGAGATGTCGTCCTCCAACTCCAGCAACGCCGCCAGCGCGCCCCGGATCAGGTCCTCGTCGTCGGCCAGCACCACCCGGATCACCGGCCCACCCCGGCCCTGCCCACCAGCTCGAACTCCTCCGGGCCCGCCGGACCCACCTCGACCCGTCCGCCGACGGTGGCGAACCGCTCCCGCAACCCGGCCAGCCCCGCGCCCTCCCCGTCCGCGCCCGGCGCGAAATCGGCCGGCACGCCGTCGTTGCGCAGCCGCACGCACACCTGACCGTCGAGCACGTCGATCAACACCGCGCAGCGCCGCGCCCGGCTGTGCCGCAGCACGTTCGTCGTGCCCTCCCGCACCAGCGCGCCGAACAGCGGCTGCAACGGCGGCGGCACGCCCGCCGCGTCACCCTCGACCGTCGTCTCGATGCCCGCCGCCCGCAGCACGCCCACCGCGTTCGTGATCTCCGTGCCCAGGCTCGCCCGCCGGTAGCCCTGCACCACCTCGCGGGTCTCCCGCAACGCCGTGCGCGCCAGCTCCGCCACCTCGCCCGCGTGCTGCCTGGCCAACTCGTCGTCCCGGCCGATCAGCCGCTGCGCCAGCTCGCCCTTCAACGCGATCGCCTGCAGGTGGTGGCCCTGTATGTCGTGCAGGTCGGCGGCGAACCTGAGCCGCTCCTCGGCCACGGCCAGCGCCTCGGCGGTCTTGCGGGCCTGCTCCTGCTTCACCGCCAGGTCCCAGATCCACAGCTGGGCCAGGTCGGCGACCACCAGCGCGACGATCAGCACCCCGGCCGTGAGCATCGCCAGACCGGCGTCGTCGCCGCCGAACAACCCGCCCACACCGACCGACAGCACCGCCATGACGGTCACCACCGGCCACCGGCTGCGCGCCGGGAGGACCGCGCCCACGTGCGCGACCACCAAGGCGGGCAGCATGGCCCAGGCGGGCATGAAGCCGCCGCCACCGCTGGTCACCGCCCACGCCGCCAGCGCCACCGCGAACGTCGCCGCGTGCTCCCACAGCGGGCCGTCACCGCGACCCAACCCGATCATGGCCCGCCGCATGTACCGGGCGTGCTGGGTGATCACGATCGCCACGGCCGCCGCCAGCAGCACCGACTTCAGCACGCCGTGGTCGTGGGCGAGCAGGTCGGCCACCGTGCCGAGGCCGACCACCACGCCGCCGGCCACCACGGTCCACCACGTGTAGCGGCGGAGCCTGCTCAGGGGAGTCACAGCACGAATCTACGAGCCGGATCGCCCGCCTGTCTGCTGACATCTGTCACACGGACCGGTGTGCGACGGCACTGGGTGCTGCCCGTGCGCGCGACCAGCATGGTGGCCATGGGAGAAACGGTGATCGACGTGGCGGACCTCAGGTGCCGCTACGGTGACTTCGAAGCCGTGCGAGGGGTGGACTTCGAGGTCCGGCGCGGTGAGCTGTTCGCGCTCCTGGGCACCAACGGCGCGGGCAAGACCACGACCATGGAGACGTTGGAGGGGCTGCGCGCCCCGTTCGGCGGCACCGTGCGGGTGCTGGGGCTCGACCCGTTCCGCGAACGCGCGGCACTGCGGTCGCGCACCGGGATCATGCTGCAGGACAGCGGGTTCCCGGCCGACCTGACCGCACGCGAGATGGTCGCGCTGTGGGGCGTCACGAGCGGTCGGCGTGCCACCGAGGACGTGCTCGCCCGGCTGGACCTCCAGCACCGCCGCGACGTGCGGATCAAGCAGCTCTCCGGCGGCGAGCGGCGGCGGCTGGACCTCGCGCTCGCCGTGCTGGGGCGGCCCGAGCTGCTGTTCCTGGACGAGCCGACGACCGGGCTGGACCCCGAGTCGCGGCAGCGGACGTGGGACGTGGTGCGCGGGCTGCTGGCCGAGGGCACGACGGTCGTGCTGACCACGCACTACCTGGAGGAAGCCGAGTCGCTCGCGCACCGGCTGGCGATCCTGCACGAGGGCCTGGTCGCGGTGTCCGGTGCGCTGGTGGACGTGCTGGCCGCGCAGCCCGCGCGGATCGAGTTCGACCTGCCGGACCGGCTGGACGTGACCGCGTTGCCGATGCTGGCGGGCGACGTGGTGCACCGGCCGACCGGTCGGGTCGAGGTGCGCACCGGCGAGTTGCAGGACGACTTGGCGGTGCTGTTGGCGTGGGCGGGGCGGGAAGGCCTGCGGTTGGGTCGGATCCGCGCGCACCACGCGTCGCTGGAGGACGTGTTCCACAACGCCCGCACGGGCAGGGAAGTGGTGGCCGCATGATCGTCGCACTGGGCGTGGCCGAGCTGAAGCTCCTGCTGCGCAACCGGACCGCCGCCGCGCTGGCCGTGCTGATGCCGTTGGCCACGGGCTTGTTCTTCGCCTTGCAGATGAACGGCGAGGAGGGCGGCTGGACGATGGTGGTCACGCTCCAGCTGCTGTTCTCGTTCGGGTTCACCGTGTACGTGACGGTGACGACCGCGTTGACCGCCCGCCGCCAGGACCTCTACCTGAAGCGGCTGCGGACGGGTGCGGCGTCGGACGTGGTCGTGCTGACCGGCATCCTGCTGCCGGTGGTGCTGCTGGGGGTCGTGCAGGCGCTCGTGCTGCTGGGCATCAGCGTGGCGGCGGGCGCACCGGTGCCCGCGCGGCCGGAGCTGCTGGCGTTGGCGCTGGTCGGCGGGGTGGCGCTGAGCTGCGCGGCGGGCGTGGCGACCAGCGGCGTGACCGGCACCGCGGAACTGGCCCAGATCACCACCGCGCCGTTCTTCTTCGCCTTGATCATCGGTGGCCTGTTCGGGTCCAACGGGGTGGTGGACCTGCCGGTGTTCCTGGTGCCGGGCACCGGCCTCGGGACTCTCGTCGGCGCGGCGTGGGGCGGCCCGACCGACCAGATCGGCCCGGCCGCCCTGTCGGTGGCCCTGTGGACCGTCGCCGCCACCGCCCTGGCCGGCCGCTTCTTCCGCTGGGACCCACGCGGCTAACCCGCCTGCCCCGTCCAGCGCGCCGCGCGCGAGGAGATCGAAGCACTTTGACGGCCTCCCAGTGCAGAAGCCGACGAGCCCAGCCGCACCTCTGACCTGCGCTTTTACCGATGGCCGTGTTCACGATCGGGTGATCATGCCGCCGGCATCAAAGAACACGGTGTTATTATTCATCTGAAACGTCGGGAGAAACAACAAGGCCGCCTCGACCCGCCGCATGCCCCGACCGGACCGCCCGCCTCCGGGTACCGCCCCTTCAACGGTGCCGCCAGCGGGCGAAGGCCCCGGGTGTCGGGACTGGCCAGCGGGCGGCGGCCGCGCAGGGGCGGCCGGGCACGGGCGGCCGGGCGGTGAGAGGCCCACGAGTGAGGCGACGGCAGCCGCACCCCGGCTGGTGCGGGGTGCGGCTGGGGCACCTCAGCCGCCGGGCCTGCCGTCACTAGGGCGTGTCTCCAAATCTTCGGCCTGGTAGTAGGTCATGATTGGC